>JAZNYR010000026.1:0-2187 GCA_045594525.1 Clostridia bacterium
GATCACAACTTCAAAGATGTTGAGCACCCCGGATAAAAAGGAGATCCATCTTGATTTTACACTCTCCAGAACTGACTCAAAAAGCCATTCGTTCCCTGTTGAGATGGTAGTCTCTCATCATGGCAAAACTGTATTGAAAACAGTTCTGAAATCCAAATCTCTGGAATACCGTTATGTTTTTGATCTGGCAAAATGGAAAAAGGGCGATTACCGGATCACCCTGAAACCGCTCCGGGAAAAGCCTCAGGATATCGTAGAAGGAAGAACTCTTTTTTTAACGATCAGTGACTATGCACCTGTTGTTGATCACTCTGTTCCAGCACCCTGGAAACCGGTGGAATTCAAGAACAATCAGTTCTCAGCCCTTATGCAGAAAACCCTTTTTGGAAACGGGTTGTTTCCCGGACAGCTTTTTTCTCAAAAAACACCGTTGCTGCGTGGAGATATGCAGTTCATTTGGAACGGAAAAACTGTATCCGGAAAAGCAGTGTCAAAAATTACAGAAACGCATCCCGATTATCAGGTGCTTGAACGGAAAGTTGCCGGAAACGGATTTGATCTTGTTTCCCGCTGCCGGTTTGAATTCGATGGCATGATGTGGTTTGAAGTTACTCTGATCCCGAAAGGAAAAGTTCAAGTCAGAAATGCAAAAATCCAGATTCCTTTCCGGAAAGAAACTTCCACTCTTTACAACTGTTTCGTGAGAGACTACTTCTCAATGAGCGGACATTTCGCCGGAAAACTTACGAAAACAGTCAAGCGCAATCATTTTGATACAAGCAGCGATGGAAAACTCCCGGTTCTCTGGATGGGGAATGAAGAGAGAGGACTTTACTATTTTACAGAAGATCAAGCCGGCCGCCGTTTGAAAAACCGGGAGGAAACAGTTCGCCTTGATCCCGGAAAAGATGGTGCTCTCTTTACAATCAATCTGATTGACTATGAATGTACCCTTGAAAAACCTGTTACCTGGAGCTTCGGACTTCATGTGACACCATCCCGCCCGTTTGAACGGAACCGGCGTCTGTGGCGCGGAGGCTCCTATTACCGTCCCGAAGTCAACAGCGTTCTCTGGTATCCCTGGGCAAAAATTCACAATGTTCCGGAAGCCAGGTTCAAAAAAGATGATTTTGAACCTATGAGAAAAGCACGCGCCGGAAAAAGAAACATTCCTGTATTCTTCTACTTCGCCGGATTCTCTGCATCGACGGAAAATCCCGCTTATCCGCAGCATGCCCATGAATGGAGTATCACTCCGCCGGTCGTTGGAACAGAAGCATCGGTTAATAACAGGGAGTGGAGATATGTATTTATCTGTACAAAATCACCGACATACCGCAGTTACTATCTCCGGAATTTCGAGAAATGTATCCGGGAGCTGAAAATGGATCATCTCTACTTCGATAATGATTTGAGTTATTACTGCTCCAATCCTGCCCATGGATGCGGCTGGAAGGATGAACATGGCAAACTCTACCGGACATCAAGTGTTCTGGGCGCAAGAGAGCTGGCAAAGGGGATTTATCGTATTCACAAAAAATTATATCCCGAAGGAAAAATCGTGCGGCATCTTACACAAACACCGGAAATGCCTCAGGTATCTTTCTGTAATGCCACAATCGACGGTGAAAGTGTCATTGTGATCGTGGGGAAAGATGAGAATTATTACAATATCTTCACTCCCGATTATTATCGTGCCAGTTTCATGGGACGGCAGTTTGGCGTTCCAAATGTTTTCATTCCGCAATTCCAACGGGCTTACGGGTTGCATTATCCGGAAAAATATAAAGCAGCACGCGCCGGAAAACTCAAAAATCAGAATCTCCATATCCGTCATTATATGGGCTACGTTTTTGTTCATGACTCCGATATGTGGCTCTCTTATGGAGTTACCCCGCAGCCATTCTGGAAAATCATGGATCAGGCGGGTATCACAGAAAACAGTGCCTTCTGGGGGTATTGGCAGAAAGATAATCCTGTCAGAAAAGTTTCTCCCGCAAACGAAAAAGTTATGGTTTCAAGTTACGCTGCGAAAGACGGTGTTCTGGCGGTATTGCTCAACGATACCGATGATGCTGTGTCAGTCAAGCTGAATCTTGACTCCGGAATGCTTGGAAAATCTCCCAAATGCTTCAATGCAGAAAACGGACAGCAAATCAATCCGGATTAAGTCGGAGGCCAAGCGGT
>JAZNYR010000027.1:0-4199 GCA_045594525.1 Clostridia bacterium
CAAATACGCTTGTAATGATTGTACACCGCAACAGCCATCGCCTTTTTGGCGTCGTGCTGTCCAATTACATATTCATCCAGAATCTTTTTGATTTCGATAGGTTTTGGCAATTCTTCCAGAGAAAGTTCCGTATCAAATACCTCGAAATCATCATCCAGAATTTCAATACAGCGATCAACACAATCGTTACAGATACAAATTCCGTTCGGTCCTGTAATCAGTCGTTTTACCTCTCCGTGTGCTTTTCCGCAGAAAGAACAGATTAACAGGTTTTCTTCAAATTTCGCCACTCAATCACCTCTTTTAGGATGGCTTTTTATTTTTTACGCTCAATTACTTCATCCACCAAACCGTAAGCCTTCGCCTCTGCCGCAGACATAAAATTGTCCCGCTCGGTATCCCGGTTAATAACATCAATGGGCTGACCGGTTCTTTCACTCAGAATGGTGTTTAAAGTTTCACGCATTTTGATAATCCGATCAGCGTGAATTTTAATATCGGTTGCCTGTCCCTGCATTCCACCCAAAGGCTGATGAATCATCACTTCACTGTTGGGTAATGCATACCGTTTTCCGGGAGCACCTGCTGCCAGCAAAAAGGCTCCCATGCTGGCTGCCATACCAATACAAATGGTAGATACATCACACTTAATGTATTGCATGGTGTCGTAAATTGCCATACCAGCAGTGATGGAACCGCCGGGACTGTTAATGTAAAGATTGATGTCCTTATCAGGATCTTCCCCTTCTAAAAATAACATCTGAGCAACCACCAAGCTTGCGGTAACATCATTCACTTCTTCTGATAAAAAGACGATTCTGTCCTTTAACAGACGGGAATAAATGTCATAAGAACGCTCCCCTCGATTGGTTTGCTCAACGACCATTGGTACTAAACTCATAGCTTGTCACTCCCTTGGTTTATGTCTTATTTTTCTTCTTTCTTTTCAGCTGTTTTCTTTGTTGTAGTTTTCTTGGCTGCAGGTTTCTTTTCAGCTGCTTTTTCGTCTGTTTCCTTCTTAGCGGTTGTTGTTTTCTTGGTTGTTGTGGTCTTCTTAGCAGTTGAAGTGGTTGTTTTCTTAGCAGTTGTTTTCTTAGGTGTAGCTTCTTCCTCAGTCTTTTCTGCTGCTTTCTTTGCGGTTGACTTCTTGGCAGTTGCTTTCTTTTCCTTTGCATTTTCTACCAGGAATTCCATGGTCTTACGCATAGAAAGGTCTTCCTTCACATCTTCAACCTTAATAAAGCTCTTAATCTTATCTACTTCCATCTTGTACTGGGCAGCCATCTTCTGAATTTCTGCTTCCGCATCATCATCGGTTACTTCAATTTTTTCCAGTTCTTTTACTTTTTCCATAGCCAGAGTAGTCTTTACTCTTCGGTCAGCCTGTTCACGCAAGCTGTCGCGCATGGTCTTTTCGTCCAGTCCTAAATAGCTCATATAAGTATTGATATCCATTCCCTGAGAAGAAAGTCTCATCTGGAAATCCTGAATCATAGAATCAATCTGTGTTTCTACCATTACTTCAGGAATGTTTGCCTTCAGGTTTTCACTAAGGAAATCTAAAATAGCAGTTTCTTTTTCGCTCTTTGCTTTTTCAGCGGCAGCTTCTTCCAGTTTCTTCTTGGAATCAGCCTTCAGTTCTTCCAAAGTATCAAATTCGCTCACATCTTTTGCAAATTCATCGTCGATTTCAGGCAGAATTTTTTCCTTCAGTTCGTTCAGCTTTACTTTAAATACCGCATCCTTACCCTTCAGTTCTTCTGCATGATATTCTGTGGGGAATGTTACATTAACATCAAATTCTTCCCCTACCTTTTTGCCTACAATCTGATCTTCAAATCCGGGAATAAACTGACCGGAACCCAGTTCCAGATTGTGGTTTTCACCCTTGCCGCCTTCAAATGCAACGCCGTCTGCAAAGCCTTCGTAGTCGATAACAGCGGTATCTCCAAGTTTTGCTGCACGGTCTTCAACGGTTACCAGACGGGAGTTCCGTTCAGCCATGGAAGAAATTTCCTTATCCACATCCTCATCGGTTACATTATACTCAATTTTTGGAATTTCTATACCTTTATAGTTTTCAATTGATACTTCAGGTTTCACGGTAACCTTTGCAACCAACACGAGGTCAGTGTCCTGACCCAGTTCCTTTACATCCACTTCAGGACGATCAACAGGAGTAATTCCTGCTTCTTTTACCGCTGCATCATAAGCATCGGGGAACACGAAATTGATTGCATCATCATAAAACACTTCAGGTCCATACATTTTTTCAATGATGAATTTAGGAGCCTTACCCTTACGGAATCCGGGAATGTTAATTTTCTTTACATTCTTACGGTAGGATTTCATGATTCCATCCTGAAAGGTTTTCTGATCAATGGAAAATTCCAGTTCTACTACATTTTCTTCAATATTTTTTACTTTTACTGACATAATAAATTCCTCCATATTCTTTGGTTCATAATTTTTGATTGATTTTTTAAGCCAAACGGATAGGTGCAAAATGCAGATAGTCGCAAGACACCAGATGAAAACGGATTCCTTCCGTTTCTTCAGGCAAACGGCCGTCAAAACGCGGTCCGTGCAGATGCCCGTATATGACTTGACTGACATTGTATTCATGAAACAGTTTCATGTGCTCTCCGCTCAGCCTGCCGCTCAAATCAACCGGCGGGTAGTGGAGGCAACAAATAACGGTTTCACAACCTCTTGCACTTTCCAGCGAAAGCTGCAAACGCTGAAGCTCTCGTTCCCAAAGATGGGCGTCCTCAGCCATGTTACCATGATTACACCAACCCCTTGTTCCGCAAATCCCTGTATTTCCCCAGAGATAGCTGTTATTATACAAAAAGCGAAGGGAGGTAAATTCCTTTTCCTCCGCATATTCACGCATTTTTTTGGCAGTAGTCCACCAATAATCGTGGTTTCCCTTACCAATAATTTTCTGCCCGTTCAACTGATGGATAAATCGGAAATCCGCTTCTGTTTCCTCAAGATAGGTTGCCCAGGAAATGTCTCCCGGTATCAGCACTAAATCCTCAGAAGTGACAACGCTGTTCCATTGTTCCATCAATCTGTTTTCATAATCTTTCCAGCCAAACACATCCATAGGTTTGTCAGTGCCGAAGGAAAGATGTAAATCGGAAATCGCATACAACGCCATGGGTTAAATCCCCAAAAAGCTGCTGACAGCACCGTACATTCCGTCTTTATCTACAACGCCATCAAACCGGACACTTAACTGCTCCAGCTCCTTCAAAGACGCAGGAAGCTCTAGTCCTGTTTTGTCTGCCAGATTGTATAGCAATTGAAATTCAGAAACATTTTCCGTTTCATTTCCCAATGCACGGCTGACGCAGGCGTTAAACTTAAAGGGACTTGCAGTGGATGCAATTACGCATTTAGTCTTATCCCCTGTTTGGGCAGTATATTTTTCATAAACTCCATATCCAACAGCGGTATGAGGATCCATCACATATCCGTTTTCTGAATACATTTTTGCAATCATCTGCTCGGTTTCTTCATCATCACAACAATCTGCCCAGAGCAGTTCCTGCAAGCTATTCTTCATCTTATCAGAAACCTGATATTTTCCTGTTTGGGACAGATGTTTCATCAAATCACAAACCGTTTCTTCATCGCTCAAGTGATAGAGTAACCGTTCCAGATTACTGGAAATCAAAATATCCATCGAGGGCGATTCTGTCACATAAAAATCACGGTTTTTATCATAAACACCTGTACGGATAAAGTCAGTCAGAATTTGATTCCGATTGGACGCACAAATCAGTTTACCAATGGGAACTCCTGCTTTTTTGGCATAGTATGCTGCCAAAATATTACCGAAATTACCGGTAGGAACCACTACATTGATGGTTTCTCCTAACTTGATTTCACCCTTATCCACCATTTCACAGTATGCATGCACATAGTACACAATCTGGGGAACCAACCGCCCCCAGTTAATGGAGTTGGCAGAAGAGAAATCAAATCCGTTATCATTCATCTTTTCGCGGTACTCTTTATCGGTGAAAATTTGTTTTACAAAGGCTTGTACATCATCAAAATTACCCTTAACACCGGATGCAAACACATTGTCCCCCTTCTGGGTTACCATTTGCAACCGCTGAATTTTGCTGACCCCTTGGTCGGGATAAAATACAGCAATCCGAGTTCCTTCCACATCTGCAAAACCG
>JAZNYR010000028.1:0-2983 GCA_045594525.1 Clostridia bacterium
GCAGCAATACGCTCCAGTCCCATACCTGTATCGATATTGGGATTTGCCAGACGATTATAATTTCCCTGTTCGTCCTTGTCAAACTGGGTAAATACCAGATTCCAAAATTCCAAGTAACGATCACAATCGCAACCAATGGCACAATCAGGCTTTCCGCAACCGTATTCAGGACCGCGGTCATAGTGAATTTCAGAACAAGGACCGCAAGGACCTGTTCCGATTTCCCAGAAGTTATCCTCTTTTCCCAGTCTTACAATACGGTCGGGGTCAATCCCCACCTTTTGGGACCAGATTTCAAAAGCTTCATCATCGTCTTCATAAATGGTAACCCACAGCTTGTCCACAGGGATTTCCAGTTCCTTGGTAATAAATTCCCACGCCCAAGCGGTAGCCTCATTTTTAAAATAATCTCCGAAAGAGAAGTTTCCCAGCATTTCAAAGAAAGTACCGTGACGGGCGGTCTTCCCTACCCGTTCAATGTCAGGTGTACGGATACATTTCTGACATGTGGTAACACGGTTACGGGGAGGTACTTCTTTTCCCGTAAAATATGGTTTCAAAGGAGCCATACCGGCATTAATCAGCAATAAGCTGTTGTCATTTTGCGGTACCAGAGGAAAGCTTGGCAGACGCAAATGCCCCTTTGATTCAAAAAATTTCAGATACCGTTCTCTGATTTCATTTAATCCTAATCGTTCCATTGTATCACTCGCTCCTAAAATTTCATAGATACATTTATTATACCTTTTTTTTGCTATAATGTCAAGTATTTTCAATAGAAACTGGCTTAAAATAAAACACTTGAATTTTTTTAAAAAATGTGATATACTATCATTGCCAAGTTGTTTTAAAAATACAGATACGAGAGAGGTACATTGTTAAAAATGTATTCTCTGTTTTTCGATTCTCTCTTTGTGTTTGTATTCGAAATAACTTGGCAGTGCAGAGCAATACGTTTTTATGCGTTGCTCTTTGAGCGACGCATTTTTTATTGTCTGTACTGTCAAGAAAACAGAAAGGAGAAGAAAACATGAGAATTTTTGACTTCCCGTAGAGTTCCCACTGCTACATAAAAAACATAACTCCGATAGTCGCTGAACATAAAACAGAAAAAAATGGTACAAAACTTTTTGTTTTGTACCATTTTAAAGTTTGATTCAACAAACTGCTTACGCTTTGCCGTTGCAACCCAATACATTCACCAGCTTGTTCTTTACAAGACCTTTGATTGCAGCTCTTGCAGGAGACAAATACTGACGAGGGTCAAAGTGACTGGGATTTTCGTTAAAGTACTTTCTGATAGATCCGGTCATAGCCAGACGCAGGTCAGAGTCAATGTTAATCTTACATACAGCAGATTTAGCAGCTTCTCTCAGCATATCTTCGGGAATACCGATTGCATCGGGCATATTACCGCCGTTTCCGTTAATCATTTCAACAAATTCGGGAATAACGGAGGAAGCACCGTGCAGAACGATGGGGAAATTAGGCAGAGCCTTTTCTACTTCCTTCAAAATGTCAAATCTCAGCTGAGGTTTCTGACCGGGTTTGAATTTATAAGCACCGTGGCTGGTTCCGATGGCAATTGCCAGAGAGTCAACACCGGTACGGGTAGCAAAATCATATACTTCTTCGGGTCTGGTGTAGGAAGCATCTTCTTCGGATACATTTACTGCATCTTCGATACCTGCCAGACGGCCCAGTTCCCCTTCTACTACAACGCCCTTATCGTGAGCATATTCAACAACCTTCTTGGTCAAAGCAACATTTTCTTCATAAGGCAGATGAGAACCGTCAATCATAACAGAGGTAAAACCACCGTCGATACAAGACTTACACAGTTCAAAACTGTCACCATGGTCCAAATGGAGTGCGATAGGCAGATCGGTTTCAATGAGAGCTGCTTCTACCAGCTTTACCAGATAGGTGTGGTTTGCATATTTTCTTGCGCCTGCACTTACCTGCAGAATCAAAGGAGCATTCTCCTCTTTCGCAGCTTCGGTGATACCCTGAATAATTTCCATGTTGTTTACATTGAATGCACCGATAGCATAGCCGCCTTTGTAGGCTTTGTCAAACATTTCTTTTGTTGTTACTAATGGCATGATCATTCCTCCTGAATCATAAAAATTTCCATTTGTTAATAATATATCATATTTTGCAAAAAAATACAAGGCTTATTCCAAAAAAAATTTAATTTTTTTCTATTTTGTTCTTTTTTATCATAATAAATGCCCTCTTAGGGTTCAAATCCCAACAAAAAAAACCAAGCCCATACAAAAGTATGGGTTTGGTGTTTGTAAGAACGATATGATTTTACCGTCAAGTAAATATAAGCTAAATTTTGCAACAAGTTGCAAAGCTAAATTATTCAACTTCGTTTCATAGCTAAATAACTCCTTTGGAGTAGCTAAATTAAATTCGCCACAAGCGTGCATAGCACATTTAGCTGCCGTAGGCAATTTAGCTGAGCTTGCTCAATTTAGCTCGCCGTCAGGCGAATTTAGCTGAAAAAAAGATAAATTTTACCAACAGTAAAATTTATCTCTTTTTCTTGGCGGAGATGCAGGGATACAGCCTTGCAATGCAAGTCTTGCGTGTTTGACGATCCAAAGACTTTGTCTTTTGGTACCCGTCTGCACACCATTTTTCTAAAAAACTTGCCACTGGCAACTTTTTCTTAACGAAAAATGCCCTCTTAGGGTACAAAGCCCAACAAAAACACACCCCCCCCCTACTAAATTATGGGTTTGGTGTTTGGCGGAGATGCAGGGATTTCCACCCTGGCGCCGGCAGAACCGACCTACCGGATTTCGAATCCGGACCCTTCAACCACTTGGGTACATCTCCATATATGTTAACTCGTTTGACCGAGGTTAACTCAAAACAATGAAATCTCGTTAGAAATTTCGTTAGATATTGCATTTTTCAGCCGATGACGAATCGTAAAAAACACGATAAATAAAGGCTTTTTCGGGAGTGA
>JAZNYR010000029.1:0-4206 GCA_045594525.1 Clostridia bacterium
GTCCTCTATGTATACAAACTCCATTTTTCTTTGACGGTTTGTTCCTTCCAAAAGCATCTCAACACCCCATTATTACACGGTTTTCTATGCTTTTATTATACCATATTTTACTTGATTTTTAAAGTTTTTTTGCAAAAAAAAAGACCACCAACATTGACTTTGTCAGTGGTCTGAGCATTGCAGAAATTCTGCAATGCTTTTTTGTTGTTTCTATCATTTAATTTTAGTTTTCAGTAAAAATAACTGTCACATCAGGATGTAACTGCAGGATAGAAGCGGGAACCTGAGGAGTGATCGGACCGTAAAATGCTTTTTCCAAAATATCCTTTTTGTTTGTTCCGTTTACAACCATTAAAATCTTTTTCGCTTGCATAATTGACATCATACCCATTGTAATGGCAGTTTTAGGAACCTCGTCAGCAGATTGGAAGAAACGGGAATTTGCTTCTATTGTGGAGGGGTCAAGCTTTACTTCGTGTGTAGGCCCTACAAAAACATCATCGGGTTCGTTAAAACCGATATGTCCGTCCACACCGATTCCAAGAAGCTGTAAATCGATTCCGCCAAGATTGCGGATACGCTCATCGTATGCTGCACCTTCTTTTGCTGCATCTTCCGCACAGCCGTTTGGTACAAAAGTGTTTTCCGGCTTAATGTTGATATGCAGAAAGAGATTGTGATCCATAAAATAACGGTAGCTCTGGTCATTGTCACCGGTTAATCCAATATATTCATCAAGGTTGACCGTTGTAACCTTTGAAAAATCAACCTTACCTGCCTTATTTGCTTCTGCCATTTTTTTGTAGGTTCCTACCGGAGAAGAGCCGGTAGCAAGACCGAGAACCGTATTCGGTTTCTGATTAATCTGACTGCAAATAATTTCGGCAGCCATTTCGCTCAGTTTTTCATAGTTTTCCACAGTGATGAATTTCATAGTTGTAACCATTCCTTTCAGTTTTTTAAAGATTTCATTTTCTTTTTACAATACACTCGGGACTTTTTACAATACACCCTTCGCCTATCACACCTCTTAAAGAAGTAAGAGGATAAACCGAAGTGTTTTTGCCAATTACGGTTCCGGGATTTAATACACAGCCGCAACCGATATCAGCATGGTCAGCTAGAATACCGCCCAGTTTGCGAAGACCTGTTTCGTAGTCAGTCTCTGCGTGTACCACAACGGGTTTTCCGTCTGATTTCAGGTTGGAGCAGATGGAGCCTGCTCCCATATGTGCAAAATTTCCCAAAACGGAGTCCCCAATATAATTATAATGAGGAACTTGCACTTTGTCAAGTAAAATACAGTTTTTTAGCTCAGAAGAATTTCCTATGACACAGTCTTTCCCCGTAATCACACTGCCTCTGATAAATGCACCCGGACGGATTACGGTTCCTTCTCCTATAATGGTAGGGGCTTCTATTGTTGCA
The DNA here is from genome assembly GCA_045594525.1 of Clostridia bacterium. GTDB lineage: Bacteria > Bacillota > Clostridia > HGM11514 > HGM11514 > SIG438. The sequence continues at coordinate 1,429 of JAZNYR010000029.1, forward strand.
GTGGGGTAAATTTTTACATTCTTTCCCACCAAAACCCCTTCGGAAATGCAGGTATATCCTTCCATGCCTTCCTCAATCAGTTTCTCTATGTGTTTTTTTATGAGAGGCAACAGTTCCCAAGGATATTCACAGGAGGCAAAAAGGTCTTTCAGATAAGGAACCTGGCAATCAAATAATTCTTCTGTTTTTACGGCTTTATTCAACGCGATACCCTCTTTCAATGATGACATTTGCAATTTGCTCTGCATACTCTACGCATTTTTCTTCACTTTCAACCATAATACGAATGACAGGCTCTGTTCCGCTTTCCCGCAGAAGAACTCTGCCCTTACCGTTGATCAGTTTTTCCACTTCTGCCACCGCTTCTAAAACAGTGGGATCAGCTTTTGTTGCCGCTTTATCCTTCACACGGATGTTAACCATGTGCTGGGGATACAATTTCAGCGGTTCTGCCAATTCTGCAAGGGGGCGTTTTGTATCGCACATTTCCTCGGCAATCAGAATAGCTGTCAGAATACCGTCGCCTGTTGTTGCGTATTTTTTCAGGATAATATGTCCTGATTGCTCGCCTCCCAGACTGTAATCATTTTTTTGCATACATTCATAAACAAAACGATCTCCTACAGTTGTTTGCTCACAGTTGATTCCTTCTTCTTTTAAGCTGGAAAGAAGACCGCTGTTTGACATGATTGTTGCAACTACGGTATTGCCGTTTAACATTCCTCTGGATTTCAGGCGTTTTCCTAAAATATAGAGCATGGCATCGCCGTCTATGATGGTTCCGTTTGAATCAACTGCTATACAACGGTCAGCATCGCCGTCAAATGCAAAACCTACATCAAGATGTTTTTCTTTTACCAGTTTGCATAATCTTTCCATGTGAGTGGAGCCACAGCCATTGTTTACATTCAGTCCGTCCGGTTCTGCTCCGATAATCTCCATCTGAGCACCCAATGCACCGAACACGGATTTTGCGATAATCCAGGATGCACCGTTGGCACAGTCAAGACCAATTTTTAAGGATTTATAAGAGTTGGAAGCAAGGGAAATCAGATAACCCATATAACGGTTTCTGCCTGAAACATAGTCCACGATACAACCGATTTTTTCTTTTTGTGCAAGGGGAAGGTCAGGAGTGCTTACTCCCAAGGAAGCCATATCTCCGTCTATATATGCTTCGATCAGAGCGGTGGTCGTATCATCAAGCTTTTCTCCGTATTTGTTGATTACCTTGATCCCGTTATCATAATAGGGATTGTGAGAAGCGGTAATCATAATACCGCAGTCAAATTCGTCCTGCCGTGTTACATAGGATACACTGGGCGTAGTCGTAACATGGAGCATATAGGCATCTGCACCCGATGCGGTGATTCCGGCAACAATGGAATATTCAAGCATATAGCTGGAACGCCTCGTATCTTTACCGATGACGATTTTCGGTCGATAATTTGCCTTTTCACATCCTGATAGCTTTGATGCATAGTACCAACCCAAAAACCGTCCGACTTTATAGGCATGCATGGATGTAAGATTGATATTTGCTTCTCCCCGGAACCCGTCTGTGCCGAAATATTTGTTTTTCTTGGAGGAAGAACTTTTTGTTTGTATTTTGATATGTTCCTTTAAAAGTTCATCTGCTGTGACATGAAACAGCTCGCATAATTGCAATACCTTATCAATCTGCGGCAACGCCTGGTCCATTTCCCATTTGGAAATGGATTGTCTGGAAACATCCATTTTTTCTGCCAGCTGCTCCTGAGATAAATTCTCTGCTGTTCTCAGTTGTGCGATTTTTTCACCTATCTTCATAATTGATTCCCCTTTCAGTTGGATCGCTTTGCTATACTCACTATTATCATAATATCACAAGCACAAAAATATATCTACCAACTTTAATTTGATTTTAATGCAACTTTAGATTGCACAAAAATAGAAAAATGATGCAGAAAATAAGAATAATTTGTTTTCTGCTCGTTAATTTTGCAACCTTATATTTACATTATAGTATAATTATTTGAATTTTTCAAGTAAAAAAACAATACTTTTTATTATGGAAAATTTTATGAAAATCCGTATATACGAAACAAAAAAACGCATTGCAGAAGTTTCTGCAATGCGTTTTTGATGTTGCTTTTCTTACTTCAATGTAATTTCGATAACCGTATCAATGGGGTCGGGGAGCATATAGGTGTCAACGGTATTGGGATTTAGCGCAATAAAGGTGTAGTCCGGATAATTGGAGGTCATATCATTTTTCCCTAAGGGAAGTTCCACGCCGTCTCTTACCAGTCTGATTTTCTCAATGCTGTCTTCGGGGATACGAACAGGGATCGCACCTACAACAGGTTCCATTACATGGGCATAAATTTTCTTTCCGTTTTGGGTGTATCTGCCCCAATCGGGTTTTTCCAGGTCGCAGGCACCGCAGTTGTAAACAGAATTACTGTTTTTATGCATCCATTCACCAATCTTGGTCAGAATTTCTACGGATTCTGTAGGAACATTACCTTTTGCATCAGGTCCAATGTTGATTAGCAGATTTCCGTTTTTGCTGACACATTCAATCAGCTTTTTGATAATCATATCTGCAGGCTTGAACTCATGGTCAAAATAACAGTAGCCCCAGTGGTTATTCATGGTAAGGCAAGTTTCCCATGTCATAGGTTCTCCGTTGTCACGCAAGATTCCTTTGGGAGGAATGATCTGTTCGGGGCTGACAAAATCCCCTGCATACACATTGGGATTATCGCTTAAAGCAGAACCAAAGCCCGCTCCGCT
>JAZNYR010000030.1:0-4659 GCA_045594525.1 Clostridia bacterium
GTCTTTTTGTTTATTGCCCTTGCTATGATGTACGCTGCAGGTCTTCATTACAGCTGGCTGATTGCAGGGGGATTGCTATCTCTTGGCGCCCTTCCTTTTCTTTGGATGAATCTGCAACCCTATCAGAAGGAACGGATTCTCACCTTTTTTCACCCTGAGCGGGACCCTATGGGATACGGGTATCAGGTGATGCAATCAAAAGCCGCCATTTCCGGTGGCGGCATTTACGGGCATGGTTATTTACAAGGAGTGCTCACCCAAAGTGACGCACTCCCTGCCAAGCATACCGACTTTTTATTTGCAGTATTGGGCGAGGAATTGGGATTTTGGGGCTGTATGCTGATTTTGGGGATGTTGTTATTGATCATCCTTCGGGTCTTTTTTACCGCCAAGTCCTCCAAAACCTCTTTCGGTACCATTGTGTGTACGGGAATTGGTGCCATGCTTTTATTTCATTCCTTTGAAAATATGGGAATGTGCATGGGACTCATGCCTGTAACAGGCATCCCACTTCCCTTTTTCAGCTACGGAGGGACAGCTTTAATCACCGTCTTTATCGGAATCGGTCTGGTTATGAATGCCCGATACCGAACGACAAAAGAATCACACCCAAGGTAATCAAAAGAAGCAAAAAGGTGCCAAAAGCGCCTTTTTTTTGCTTGTTACGAAATTGAGTCACGCCATAGCTTGCGGTATGGATTCCAATGAGCAGATACAACACGGACAACAACACCCTCATCGCTTGTTCACCTCTGTTTTCACTGTTTTAAACTTTACTTTCACATTGATTTCGGCCTGTTTGAATTTGTTGTTCCAATCATATTGTTCCCAGTCCTGCACCCTTTTAAATGCCCGTGCGGCATGTTTTCCAAACCCCCAAATATCACTTCCGCATTCTCTCGTTTTTTCTGCTGTTTCCTTGAAATATTCTTCTATTGCCTTTGCCATTTCATCATCTTTGGCAGCGGGATTTCCGGGATTTTCTCCTTCCATAAAGCCCCCTTGCAGATTTATGGTAAGATTGATTTTGGGAATCTCACTTTTCGTATCGGTTGTAATACGGATTTTGGGGCGGGCATTCAGGTCTGCCACCATATCCCCTGCGGTCATGGTGCCGCCGTCAAACTCACCCCGAACCATCATGGTACAAACAGATTGGTATTTATCCAGCATCTCCACCATTTTATCGCCCCGAAACAGAGCTGTGCCGTACAGTTCCCCTTCTTCCTCTACAGATTTGCAGTACACCCCATAAGTCTGCCCATACGCCGATTCCATTTCTCGGCAAAAATCCTCAAAGGTCCGAATGGGAAAATACAAATCCTTACGGGGACGGAACAGCAGTTCCTCCAATTCCTGGGAAAGCACTCCCGTCACATTTTCCTGCATATAGGTCAGGTACTCCTCCGCATTGGACTTGGTCACCAAAACTCCCATTACATTTCTTGTTTCCATGTGCTGACGGATGGCGGAAATATGGGGCGCCAGCCCTTCTCTTGCCAACTCCTCTGAAAATACAACGGCTTTCACATGTAATAAGGAAACGCCCCTTGCAATCTGCAAATGCATCTGATTCAAGCCTTCATACACATTGTCCGCCTCTACGGAAAAAATCTTGCTGTCGCTTTGTTGCTGCTGTCCTTCCCCCGACCCGCCGCCATACACGGGCAGAATCAGGCTCAGTTTCACACCCTCTTCGCTTTTGTCCAGTCCAATCATAATGGCGTACAGCTCATCGGATACCTCCACACTGTCATAACAACCCGTCATACAACACATGCAAGCTATGAATATACCGCAAAGCAAGCGTTTACCCATGTCTTTTCACCTTCTTTCGCACCATTCCTACCAACCACACAGCAATACAACACAAAAACAATACACCGCCGCTGTACCGAAATAAGATTGCCGCCGTTCGGCTAAACTCCTTGGTCTGAACCTGGCTTACGGTGGCAAGAGCAAAAATCATCAATAAATTGGGAAGAAGGAGTTCTCTCTTGTCTTTTATTTCTTAGATTGTACTATACAGAGAAAGGGTGAGATAACACCAGATATAACATCCGATTGTCACCGCAATCACCATGACCAGAAAAAAGACTGCCTCCATCCGCTGAAACAGTTGGTTAAAGTACACATTTTGCACGATTTCCACCAATCCCACCGTTTTCCCTTGGGAGGAACGGTAACCAAAGGTAAGGAGGTAGCCCAAAAAAGACAAAATGACAGCACCGCCGCACAGCAGCATCCCCCAAAAACCATGGACTTTTAAGTTGTTTCCCTCTAGGGTGACAGCAGATAAGATAAGAATCAAATCTACATAAACGGACAATCCGCCCAATACTCCCATGCCCGACCGAATGACGCCGTATCCTCCTATGGGAAACAGCAAATTCCAATCATACTGCTTGCTTCCGATTAAGAGAGCTGCCAAAACAGCAATCAGCACAGGAACAAAAAAGAGGGAAGCAGATTTTGCAACACCCTTTCGTCCATAACGGCAAATGAGCCACACCACAAATAAAAATCCTACCGTAAATACCCAAAAAGGAGTGGTTGGAAAGTTGTAAATTTTGATAAGCTGTACCGCTTCTCCCAAATGGTCTGCCGTATAGGCAATAAAATACAGATAAAAAAGGGTGCCCAATAAAATCCCAAACCCTTTCCCCAATACCGATTGGAAAATTTGGGGCAAGGTCTGCCCGGGATAAAGTTTCATCAGGTGAAGCATGGCAAATAAAAAAAGAAGGCTCAATCCAAAGGATAAAAGTTGGGTATACCACACAGCAGTACCCATTGCGCCCACGCCGTCAGGTAATAAAGAAAAGAATAACTTGGGTAAAATTGCCATACAAAGCAATCCCTTGATTTCCCGTCCTCCAAAAGAACACTTATGATTCATGGTTTTTCCCCCTTTTTAAAATCCACCGTCTGGAAATTTTGGGTTGATTTGTAAGATGGGCGGGATTCAAATCATCCGGCCGATACTCCTTTTTCCAAGGAGGGGGTGCATACACAAAAAAGGATCTGAAATTTGTTTTGGGGACTTGGGGGCTAAACTCTCCCACACCAAAATTTTGCTGTGCAACCGTTAACGCCATGACTGCCGCAATTCCGACTCCCAAGCCAAAAAAGCCGAACAACCCCGCCAAAACAATGAACAACACACGCACAATCCGCATCCCGAAAGCAAAGGAAAAATCCGTAATGGCAAAGCTGGAAATCCCCGTGACCGCAATGACAATAATCGTAAGAGGACTAATTAAGTTTGCCGCCACCGCCGCCTGACCTAAAATCAAGCCTCCTACAATGCCAATGGTACCGCCAATCACACCCGGCACCCGAATCCCCGCCTCCCGAATCAGCTCAAAAGAAAATTCCATAAGGAGCATTTCCACCATGGCAGGCAGGGGAACATTTTCCTGGGTTTTGGCAATGGCAATGAGAAGTTCGGTGGGAATCATCCCCCGATGAAAATTCACAATCGCCACAAAAAACCCGGGCAGTAATGCAGAAAGAAGAATTGCCAAAGCACGGGTCAGACGGGTCAGGGTAGCATACTGCCACCGCATCTGGGCATCCTCGGGGGACTTAATCAGATTGGAAATTCCAACAGGCATGACTAAAACCTGAGGCGTTCCCTCCACTACCACCGCTACTCTCCCCTGACACAGGTGGTGGGCAACTGCATCGGGCCGTTCGGTAGAAAGAAGATTGGGCAGCAATCGAAAGGGACCGTCCTCAATCATTTGCTCCACCATACCCGAGCCGTATAAAAAATCGCTGTTTAAACTCTTAATTCTTCGTTTGACTTCCTCCACCAAGGCAGGATTCGTAAGTCCTTTCAGATACATCACCCCGCAGGGATTGCGGTTAATGGTGCCGATCTGAATAAATTCCGTCACCAGATTGGGGCTACGGACAATTCTGCGAATCAGGGTGGTGTTGGTTCGGATGCTTTCGGAAAATGCCTCCTGGGCGCCCTTAATACTGCTTTCGTTTTCGGGTTTGCTCACACTCCGTTTGTCAAACCCCTTGGTTTCACACACATAAACGGTGTTGACTCCTTCCACAAAAACAACCGTATCACCAATGAGAACACCGCTTTCCGCATCTGCCAATCGTTCTTGTTGTTTCATGGAGTTAATCTGAAGGGCATCCGCCACCTGCTTTTTCAAATTTTTTCCGGAAAATTCCGCCAGCATAAGAGGTTTTAAAATAAATTCATTCACCGTAACGGAACGAACCATGCCGTCAATATGCATCAAAAATGCTCTGGTGCCGTTTTTGAATGTAAACTCACGAAGGACAATATCATTATTTTGGGGAACGGAAAACCGACTCTTCATCCACGCAAGATTTTTTTCGTAATGGGAGGAAACCTTACCCATTTCCTGTGTTGTTTCGCCTTCTCCCTCATAGGGCGGAAGAATGAATTTTTCTTGTCTTTTTGTCGGCTGATACAGAAAAATTTGCCTTATTTTGGAAAACAGACCCATATTTTGCTCTCCTTTCAGAGAAATTCTGTTTTTATTGTCGCCAATGTATGGAATTTTATCCATTCCACTTGACTTTTTTTAAATTTATGATATGATTAAATTAGGAAGATTTTTAGGAAGGATGAAACAAATGAAACAGACCTATACTATGAAGATTGCAGGC
>JAZNYR010000031.1:0-1729 GCA_045594525.1 Clostridia bacterium
CGGTTTCGGGGATGCGGAAGGCTTAGGAGTTGGAGTAATAATTGTCTCTTCCTCCACCCCGATATCCAGATATAATTGCCGTTTATCCTCCGAATATGTAATCTCATAAGAGGATACTTCTTCCGTTTCTACCACCAGACGCCCGATATAAGGAATGGTTTTGTACTGTGCCCAGCGGATTTCTTTCAACACATCGCTTTCTGTTGCAATTTTACCGCTTCCGTACAGCACCTTGGCATCATAAAAGTCAATCAGGATCCTTGTTTCGTTCAGCACACTGTCCTTTGCATTAGTAATAGGCCTATCTGCGGTTACAGTAATCCGGTTTGTTTTTAAATGATAAGAAACATCAGTAATGGTAAATTGAAAATCCTGATCAACCGTTACCGTTTTGGTAGCACCGTCCCAACCTACCTTCATCCCCAAATGCTCTGATACAAAACGAACAGGTATCATGGTTCTGTCGTTAATAATCTTCGCAGGCATATCCATCATGACCACTTCTCCGTTCACCTTTGCGGCTGCAGCATCTATGGTAAGAATCACTTCCGTTTCATCCATGGTAATCACAACCTGGCGGGTATTGTTCTTCCATTCTACTGTTGCACCAAGCTGTTCAAAAAGACCACGGGAAGGAATCAATGTTCTGTCGTTGATAATCACGGGAGGAACATCAAATTCCAGCGGTGTTCCATTTATTTTTAATGTAATCACTTCATTATATTCATGTACTTTGCCGTCGTAATACAGCGTCATGCCCTGTGCCGTTATTGAAACACTTAACAGCAAAATCAGGCAAATGCACAACAATTTTATTTTCATTTGTTTTTCTCCTTTTTAGTAAATAATATCCCCCTTTGACATAAAATTCGACAATATAATTTGTATTCCTCTTAACAATTATGTTACAACCAACTCTTTTGGACTTGCCGTCCAAAATGCTCATAAGCACCCGGTGCGGCGACACGGCCCCGAGGTGTTCTGTCCATAAACCCAATCTGCATGAGATAAGGTTCATACACATCTTCCAAAGTGGTGGCTTCTTCTCCAATACAAGCCGCCAGCGTTTCTAACCCAACAGGGCCTCCGTTAAATTTATCAATAATGGTTAAAATCAATTTTTTATCAATGGCATCAAGACCCAAACGATCCACTTCCATTAAATTGAGTGCCATATCCGCTACTTCCTTATTGATGACGCCGTCCCCTTTAATCTGAGCAAAATCACGAACACGGCGAAGAAGACGGTTGGCGATTCTGGGTGTTCCCCTTGCACGAAGCGCCAGCTCTCTTGCGCCATCCGTTTCAATGTCAATCCCCAAAATCCCTGAAGAACGGGTAATAATATCCATCAACTCTTCCGTAGAATACATTTCCAAACGGAACAACACACCAAATCTGTCACGGAGCGGAGCGGACAAATCCCCCGCTCGCGTTGTGGCACCGACCAATGTAAATTTAGGCAAATCAAGACGAATGGATTTTGCGGTGGGGCCTTTTCCAATCATAATATCCAAGGCATAATCTTCCATTGCAGGATATAAGATTTCCTCCACCATTTTAGAAAGACGGTGAATTTCATCGATGAATAACACATCTCCGTCTGAAAGGTTGGTCAGAATCGCCGACAGATCACCCGGCTTTTCAATGGCGGGGCCTGTGGTGATTTTGATATTGACACCCATTTCGTTGGCGATGATTCCTGCAAGAGTGGTTTTCCCCAGTCCCG
>JAZNYR010000032.1:0-5003 GCA_045594525.1 Clostridia bacterium
CCGCCGCTGCTTCCTGACCGATAGACAAGTGAGCAGGACCGGGATAAGTAGTTTCAATTCCGTTGTAAACACCCTGAGTCTTGATTTGATTCAGCATAGATTCAAATTCACGCAAAATGGTAATATCGCGATAAATTCTGACCAAATCATCATCGCTGAAGCGTTTCCGTTCCTCTTTAATGGTTTTGTTGTACACATTTACGGGAATGTCGTCAAAGGTAATTTTTCCGGATGCACGGGTCTCAACCGGATCTACAAATAAACTTTTCGGCATTTTTTATTCCTCCTTTAAATATGAAAAATAGCTTCTCTTATCATTTCCGCAACGGTAGGATGCGGGAATACCAGTTTTTGCAAACGGCTGGGAGTCAATTCAGTATCCACCATCATGGTTGCGGTCATAATAATTTCAGATGCGTAGGAGCCCACCATGTGACATCCTACCAATCTGTTTTTATCCGTATCAACAACCAGTTTGATAAATCCTTTTCCGCCTTCGGTTTCTGCCAGATAACGGCCGGAATAGGACATGGGCAGCTTCACTTCTTTTACTTTCATGCCCTGTTCCTGTGCAGCTTCTTTACTTAAGCCAACACTTGCCACTTCAGGGTCGGTATAAATAACAGACGGGATGACATCATAACGCATTTCGTCTTTTTTGCCCAACATATGATTGACTGCCACTTCTGCTTCTCTGTAAGCAGTATGCGCAAGCATCAGTTTTCCGTTACAGTCCCCAACGGCATATACGCCTGATACATTGGTGCAAAGATGACGGTCAGTCTTGATGGCAGCTCTGTCCATATCAATCTGTAAGGTTTCTAAACCGATTCCTGCGGTTGCGGGTTTCCGTCCAGCAGAAAGCAGCACTTTATCGCAGGCAATTTCCTTCTTCTCGCCGTTTTCTTCGTAAACAACGCTATTTTCCTTCACTTCTAAAACCTTGCAGGAAAGTTTAAATACCATTCCCCGCTTTTCAAAAGCGTCACTCAGCACCTTGCAGATTTCGGGGTCTGTTGCACCTGCAATTTTGGGCATCATTTCAATTACGGTAACCTCAACGCCAACGCTGGCGAAATAATAAGCCATTTCCAGACCGATAACACCGCCGCCGATAACCACCAGGTTTTTGGGAAGCTGTGTTTCATCCAACACTTCGCGGTTGGTCACAACAAAGCCTTTTTCAATTCCCTCTTTGAGACCCGGTACGGGAGGAACAACCGTTTCGGAACCGGATGCAATCACCAGTTTCTTTCCTTCATAGCTCTGTCCGTCTGCCTCCACCAAAAAGCCTGCTTGACCACGGCCTTTGATGACGGCATCACCGGTAATCACGGTAACCTTGTTTCCCTTCATGGTAGCACCAACACCGGAAACCAAAGTTTTTACTACCTTATTCTTTCTTTCTACCACTTTGGCGTGGTCATAAGTAACCCCTGTGGCAGTTACGCCAAAGGCTTCACTTTCTTTTGCATGGCGGTACATTTTGGAAGAATTCAAAAGTGTTTTGGTAGGGATACAACCCTCATTCAAACAAGTACCACCCAATGCTTTCTTTTCAAACAGGGCAACTTTCATGCCCCCTTGAGCTGCTCGTTCCGCACATAAATATCCGCCGGGACCGCCGCCCACAACTAACAAATCATAAATTTCCATAGTAAAGCCTCCTTATTTTGCAAGAAGTGCAGTAAAGTTTTCCAGATTATAACCCAGTTCCTTTTGGAAACGGGCAGCAGGAGTACCGTCAACTGCACGGTGGTCGTAAGTAAGACTGAGTCCCATTGCAGGATATACTTCCAAGGAACCGTCCTTACCCTTGCGAACGCGGTCAGTTGTACCGCAAACTCCCAAAATACCTGTCTGAGGCGGGTTGATAACAGGAGTAAAGGATTCCACTCCCATATTTCCTAAGTTGGATACTGTAAAGGTTCCGCCGGACAGTTTATCAGGATTGATATTTCCTTCTCTGCATTCTGCCGCCAATTCTTTCACAGCCTTTGAAATTTCCAAAAGGCTCATTTCGTCAGCATGGTAAATGGTAGGCACCATCAATCCTCTGGGGGTATCTACTGCAACACCAAGGTTTACATGGTGGAACAGACGAATGTTGTTATCATCCAACATGTGTGCATTCAAGTCGGGGTGATTTAATAATGTTCTGGATACTGCATACAGAACAATATCTCCCAATGTAACGCCTGCCAGGTCGCCTTCCATTGCCTTTAACTGTTTTCTGTAAGCTAAAATAGCAGAAGCGTCAAAAGAGGTATTGTGTGTCAGCTGAGCCATGGTAGAAAGAGATGTATGCATGGACTTGCTGATCGCACGGCGAATACCGCTGAACTTCACATCTTCATATTCTGCTTCTGTTGCAACAGGAGCTGCAGCAGCTGCTTTTACAGCTTCCACAGGATTATCCATCAGCGTTCTTACATCACGCTCAATAATTCTTCCGTTAGGACCGGTGGGTGTTGCCAAAGATGCATCAACCCCCGCACGCTCTGCCAATTTTTTTGCTCTGGGAGAAACGGCAGATGTTTTTCCTTCTACTACTGTTGTTTCAACAGGGGCAGCCACAGCAACCGTTTCCTGAACCACGGGTGCAGCAACTTCCTCTGCAACAGCAGTGTCCCCCGGACGCAGTGCCGAACAATCCTCACCGGGATTTCCAACTGCACAGACATTTACCAGACAAGGAACCTCATCCCCGTCCTGATAAAAGATTTCCAATAATGTACCTTCTTCGGTAGATTCACATTCAAAGCTTGCTTTGTCTGTTTCATAAGTAAACAGAACATCTCCAACTTTAACAGAATCTCCCACTTTCTTTTCCCAAGTACCAATGATACAGCTTTCAACCGTAATACCGGCTTTGGGCATAACTACCGCATTTGCCAAAGTAAAACCTCCTTTAAATGACTTTATTATATTATAACATATTATAACATTTTCGTCAATATTTTTATCAAACTCATAACATTTTCTGCTTTTTGTCACATTTTACAGGACCCTAACCCCTGCTTCTTTTGCAACTTTAACAAATTCTTCCGGTACCGCCTCATCCGTGATAATGTAATCCACATCTTTGAGCGCAGCAAAGGTATAGGGCATGATCCACTTCAATTTTTCCGCAGTGCACATCACCACTTTGACCCTTGCCTTTTGCACCACCAGCTGTTTGATGCGCATATCTTCCTCTTTTCCGCAGGTAAAACCTGCTTCTGCAGAACAACCGGAAACACCGATAAAGGCAGTATCAATATTCATTTTATCCAGCATATCCAAAGTGCTTTGCCCCGCAATGGCAAGATTCTTTCGGTTCAAAGTGCCGCCGCACACCGTCACAGTCGGGTTTTGAAGCTTACATAATTCCAAGGCAATCCCGGGACCTGTTGTAATCAGATGCACATTAATATCAGGCATCATTTTTGCCAAAAGTATATTGGTGGTTCCAGCATCCAGAAATACAGAGCTGCGGGGCCCAATCAATTTCAGTGCCTTTTTTACCATCAGGATCTTACCCTGATTGTTTTCTCTCATACGGACATCAAAATCAACATCTTCACGGGAGCGAATCGATCTGACTCCCCCACGGCATTTGACCACATCACCCTGTTCTTCCAGCGCATTCAAATCCCGATGAATGGTCATCAACGACACATCCGGAATCAACGCTTGCAATTCCTTAATCGTCACAACGCCCTTGTTTTCTATATATTGTTTAATTTTTTCCTGTCTGATAAGATTCATGTTATCCCTCCCTTTGGGGTTATTGTATAATAACATTTTATAACATTTTATAACAAATGTCAATAATTTTCTTGACTTTTTTTGAAAAATATTTTACAATAAAATTACTATCAACCCAAAAAGGAGACCCTATGATTACAAAACTTCTATATTATAATAACTCCGGTGTTGATCCGCATGCCAATCTTGCCATTGAGCAGTATTTGATGGAACATGTTGAGGAGGATACCTGCATTTTATATTTATGGCAGAATCAGAATACGGTGGTCATTGGAAAAAACCAAAATGCCTGGGCGGAATGTCGATGTGCCCTTTTGGAATCGGAGGGAGGGACACTGGCACGCCGTCTTTCCGGGGGCGGTGCTGTGTTTCACGATTTGGGGAATCTGAACTTTACCTTTCTGTGTTCCACAGAAAATTTCGATACCCAGCGTCAAATGAAAGTGATTCAGGCTGCTTGCCATCTTTCGGGAATTGAAACAGAGCTTTCGGGTCGCAACGATATTTTGGCAGAGGGAAAAAAGTTTTCCGGAAACGCCTTTTATCATAAGGGCGGAAAATCCTATCATCACGGCACATTGCTCATCAATGCCGATACAGAAAAAGTGCAACGGTATCTGACTCCGCCCAAAGCAAAACTGGAAACCAAAGGGGTCAAATCCGTCCGATCCCGCATTATTAATTTAGCTCAACTTTCACCTGGTCTTACTTGTCAAACCATGAAAACTTATATGATTTCTGCATTTGAACAGGTATATGGGTTGAGAGCAGAGGCTTATCAAGCAATTGATTTGAACCAAATAACATCACTCGCAGAAAAATACAGCAATCCGGATTTTTTGTACAACTCCCCCTTCCCCTTCTCATTATCCTGCGAAGGACAATTCGCATGGGGGCATATTGAACTTCAGGTTCAAATCGAAACAGGGGTCATTACATCTGTAACAATTTATACCGACTCTATGGATTGGCAATTACCCGAAGCGATAAAAGGAGTTTTAATCGGCTGTCCTTTTAAACCAGCACCTATCAAAAAAGCCTTGACCAATACAAATTTCCCCACCATTGCACAGGATGTATTGAATCTGTTGGAACAGGAGTTGTAGCTAAAAAATCCCCATTCTCTCGAATGAGGATTTTTTTGGCGGAGAGGAAGGGATAAATATTGCTTTGCAATCTTTCCTGCTTGTCCACCCAAAGACTTTCGCCTTTCGGTACCGGTCTGCGCACCATTTTTCTAAAAAACTTGCCAC
>JAZNYR010000033.1:0-4542 GCA_045594525.1 Clostridia bacterium
CAAAACCAACATTAATTGACAGGCTTTATCCGTATGCTTCAAAATGAATCTTACCAGTCTTGTCATGGTATTCCCTCCTTTCGACGATATCATTATATCGTAGTAAAGGGACATATTCTGTCCTTTTGATAAAAAATAAAAATTTTTTAATTATTTTTTTGAAGGACAGAATTTGTCCCGATAAAGGATTATAATGAAGGAACAAGGAGGTGATAAAAATGGCAAACAGAATTCAAATAGGAGATTGGTCTTCCAAAAAATGTGCAACATGCATGTATTGGCAAGGAGGCGATGTAGTAAGAAAGGATGAAAGAACCGCAAACTCACGGACATTTATCATTGAAACAGCTGCTATGTTTACCCGAGGACGATGCACCCGGAATAACGCATTAAAATCAGGAACCAATTCCTGCGGAAACCATGAGTTTCATTATCGGTTTACTCCTTATTTATAAAAATAAGCTGAGTGTAAAGCTTAAAATTGAATTATCTTTTACAGAACAGGAGGAATATGAATGAGTGCATTTGATAAAATAATCGGTTACGAATCAATTAAAGAAGAACTGGTACAGATTTGTGATATGCTTCGCAATAAACAGAAATATGAAGACATTGGTGCGGAATTACCGAAAGGGATTCTTCTTTATGGTCCTCAAGGAACCGGAAAAACCTTGATGGTTCAATGTTTTCTTGAAGAATGTGGAGTTGACTTTTTTACGATTGACAGGTCAATTAATTTATATGGAGTAATAGATGACCTTTGCAAATTTTTTCAACAAGCCAAAGAATGTTCCACTGCGGTTATTTTTATAGATGATTTGGATAGTGCTGTAGAAGAAGGTTACAATACATTGCAAATTGAAATGGATCGTAGTGAAAGTAATAAAGTATTAGTAATCGCTACTGCAGAGAATGTTGAGAAAATTCCCGATTCGCTTCTTCGTTCAGGTCGATTTGACAGAAAAATTGAAGTATGTGTACCCAATGAAAAAGATCGGCATGAACTGATTCAATATTATCTTAGAGATAAAAAAACGGAGCAGAATATAAATTATGAAGATCTTACTATGATGTGGACAGACTGCTCTTGTGCTGACATTAAATCTATGATTAATGAGGCAGCGATTCATGCAGCTTTTTCTCAACGAAAAGAAATCTGTATGAATGACTTTATAGAGGCGTGTTTGAGACGAGAGTATGTGGCACCTGATATCTATATCTCAGTATCGGAAGAAGCTTTGCGAAAAACAGCACTTCACGAAGCAGGACATCTTGTTGTTAGTGAAATTTTGCATCCGGATAGTGTGGGTTTGGTCTCTGTCAGAACTGATGGCAGAGATGATTTAAACGGATTTATACGAAACTGTAAAGAACCGACCAGAAGAGTACATGAGATTATTGTATTGCTTGGAGGAAAAGCTGCAGTTGAACTTTATTATGCGGAAACATGCGCAAGCGGATGTTATTCTGATATTAAAAAAGCCTTTTATGAAATTCGTCGGGGAATGAATATTAGTGGTACTTGCGGTTTAGGAATGATAGATGTTGGTGCGTTTGGAATCGGTATGTCGGAAAATATGAATGCAAGGAACGAAGCAGTGGTTCATGCGGAAATGGAAAAATATATGTTTAAGGCAAGAGATATCTTGTTAAAAAACAGAGAATTTCTTGAAAAAGCAACGGAACTGCTAGTGAAAAATAGAACTTTGTTATATTCTGATATAAGGGCATTGCGAGAATCTGTAGCCCTAACAAATGTTGATGTTTAAATTAAGAACGGCAGTCGGGCAGGGATTAAACTAATATAAAAAGAGAGGGCGATTGTTATGTATTCAAAAGAAATTGCTCGTGCAATTCAAGGGTATTTCAAGTTGCTGAATATGGACTGCTATGAGTTTAACGAAGAAAATGGTATTTTTACTTATGACTTTATTCCAAATTCTAAAATCAAGCGTATGCATTGTACTGTTTTTGTGGAGGAGAAATCATTTCGTTCTATTTCAACTTTGGAGTTAGCTATTACAGAGGAATGCGTAGAAGCGATCGCCTCTTGCTTAAATAAAATAAATCGTAATACAACTTCTGCTCATTTTGTTTTTGATAAAAACAAAAAAGAAATTTACTGTCAGAGTTATACAAAGTGCAGTACAATCCCTACCAATGATATCATAGCAGAAGGCCTGTTTGGCGCGATGACACTTGTTCAAAGATATGGAGATATTATTTTCGACATTATTGATGGAACACTCGACCATGAGCAGCTGAATAAATTATTAGAAGCATATAAGGATAAAAATAGTTTGGAAGTGGGTGAATAATAAGATAATGGAAAAAAACTATATAAAATCTGTTACTTTTGATGGAGAGATTTCTGAAGATTCTTATCTGAAAGAGATTGCAGCAATACAATTTTTGGAAAGAGCAAAAGAAATCAATTTTAGTAACAGTATTACTTTTTTTGTGGGGGATAACGGAACAGGAAAATCAACATTGCTGGAAGCAATCGCTGTTGCAAGCGGTTTGAATCCGGAAGGCGGATCTATGGATCATATATTCAGAACAAACGATACTCACTCTGAATTATCTAACGCCCTGACGGTAGTAAAGGGCGATTATCCGGAAGATAAATTTTTTCTTAGGAATGAAAGTGTTTATAATCTTGGCACCTATTTAGAAGAAACAGGCGGTTGGAAATATGGAAATATTCATAAACAATCTCACGGAGAAAGTTTCCTAAGAATTGTTAAGGGTTTTATCGGTAATGGTCTTTATTTGCTCGATGAACCCGAGGGGGCACTTTCTCCGGCTAAAATTTTAATTCTGATGTGCGAAATCAACAGGTTGATACAAAATAATTCCCAGTTTATCATAGCAACTCATTCGCCGATTTTGATGGCTTTTCCGGATGCACAGATCCTTCAGTTTGACGAAACAGGAGTTCGTGAAGTTAACTATGAAGAAACAGAACATTATAAACTAACAAAAATGTTTCTCGACTGTCCGGAAAGAATGCTTAAGAATTTGCTGGAATAACGAATGAAGGAGAATTGCTGTATAAAGGAGTGAAACGATGAAAGAGAAATTTCAAATAATCAGCGAGGAAGACCGTTCTGTGCTGGTGGTATCAGAAGGGGTAGAATATATCAGTTTTTTTCATTCGGATTTTAATAGAGATGAGGTTGAAGAAAAAAACATTTTTGACTCTTCGTTTATTGATATGACCGAAATCAGACTCAGTCAGGAAATTCAGTCTTTACAGATTGTGGTTCCCAAAAGTGTGAAAGGAATTGAAGGCTTTGACGGAAAATGGAAATTATCTCATCCTGCATTACGAATCGGTATTTCAGTATCAGATGAAAAATTTTCCGGCTTTCTTGTTCATCCGGATAATCTGTATTTTTCTTCTTCAAATGATATTTTGTATAATAAGAATCAAACAAAATTGTATTGTTATCCGGGTGGAAAAAAGGAGAAACGATTTGTTCTTCCGCAAGGAGTAAAATGGATAAGCAACACGGCGTTTCGGGGAAGTGGCTTCCCTGAAGAAGTTGTGTTAAATTCCGAAGTGGAAGAGCTTGGGAATGCATTGCTTTGTCCTAATCTGATTCTACCTGACAAAAATCTTCGGTACAAAATAGAGGATGATGTGTTGTATGACAAAGAAGGATCGCATCTTCTGCGAAATTTTTCCAAAAGAAAAACCTTTCATGTAAAGGATACTGTAACCTCAATCGGTTCTTTTGCTTTTTCATTTAATCAATTTACAGAAATTGTTACAATTCCGTCAACAGTGAAAACGGTAAGTCCGGTCTTTACAGGATGTAGTAATCTGAAGCGTGTAGAGCTTCTAAAACAGGTGACTGCCATAGAGTCATTTGCCTTTGCAGGATGCGAGAACTTGGAGGAAGTGATTTTACACAATTCGGTAGATACCATTTGTTCCTATGCGTTTTTAGATTGCAAAAATCTGAGAAATGCGGACTTTCTCAAAGGAGTGAAGCAGATTTCCTCTAACGCCTTTGATGGGTGCGAAGGATTGACAGAGATTATCATTCCAGAGGGAGTCACTCATATCAGAAAAGAAACCTTTAAGAATTGTACAAGCCTGAGAAAGGTGGTGATTCCGGAAAGTGTAAAACGAATTGCTCCCAATGCATTTTGGGGATGCAGAATAGAGGAAATGCAGTTACATAGCAATGATTTTAAAATAAAGAATCAAAGTCTTTATGACAGAAAAAAACATCGGATTCGGTATGATTACAAAACAGAACAGAAAGAAGGATAACTATGGGATTAATGGATTTTTTAGGTGCTGTTGTTGGTTCTCTTGAACGATTTGCAGAATGGCATGGAGAAAAATTAGAACGAGCACAAAATGAAATTGAATGGAATCAGTTCAATAACTGGGATGACGAACGGATAAAACGAGAATATTCAAAGGGGAATATTTACAAAAAAATGGCAATCTATAAAAAATTAGAAGAGCGAAAACAAGGAGACGGAGGAACGGAGCAATGAAATCAATCGGTATTATCAGAAAAG
>JAZNYR010000034.1:0-1826 GCA_045594525.1 Clostridia bacterium
ACATGGCTACGATCCGACTTCCCGAATGTAAGAAATATGTATTTTCCATGCACTTAAATCGCGGTTTTGAATTTGAAGGACCCTTAAAGGATTCAGAATTGCTGTTTTTATGGATGGGAAGAAACTGTTTGAATTTTTCTGCCTATCGGTACAATACAGCGAAATTGCAGAGAAAGCTGGGGATGAAATTCGGTATCAGCGGTCATTTTCTACATCAGATGCTTGACCCTCACAGACGGATGCCCACCGGAAACACCTTACTTGAGGACCATCCCGATTGGTTTGGTGTCAGCGGGAAAAAACTGGATTATGACAACGCCCTTTCTGTTCAGTTTTGTATGTCCAATGTTGGTGCATTGGAGTTTGTTGCAGATGAACTGATTAAAAGAATCAATACAGACTGGTATGAGCTGGATGAAATCAGTCTGTACGGAATCGATACCTGGGGCGGCCTTTGTAAATGTGAAGGCTGTCAGAAGCTGGGCAACGGGACTGACCATGTGTTACATCTTCTTTCTCATGTCCGTACCCGTCTGGATCGGGCAATCGAGGAAGGCGTTATCGACCACAATGTGATTATCAAAACCTGTGCTTATGAAGGAACTACCACTTTAGAGGCGCCCATTAACGGCATCCCCGAAAATTTAAAAACCTCGGGAGACTATGTGATTTATACCCCAATTCTCCGCTGTTATGAGCATCCTATTTACGACACAAGCTGCAGTCATAACAAAATCTACAAGGAAGTACTGGAACAATGGAAGGATATTCCCATGATGGTAGGGGAATACTGGTATGTATCCCGTCATGCGGATTTGCCTCTCATTTTCCCGACTATGATGCAAAAGGATATTAAATATTATTCCACTGTGGGTATCACAGGAATGAGCCATCTCCATCTTCCTATGGTGGAATGGGGTACAAGAACCATGAATCAGACGGTGTTTGCTGCTGTTTGTAAAGATGTGGATACTGATGTGGAAGCAGTGATGGATAAGTATTTTTCCGATTTGTACGGTTTCCTTGCTCCCAAAGCAAAAAAAGCCTATGCACTGATTGAAAAAGCAAGTGAACAGTGTGCAAGCTGGCGGCAATGGTGCGGAAAGAGTGTTATTTCCAATTTGATGTGCTGGGACGGAAAACCTGCAGACAAACCCATTTACCGTGACGACCATCTGGGCGAGGATGCCTATGAAAAGGGTTGGGCAAGTGTAAAGGAATTTGAGGAAGCAAGAGAAATTCTTCGTGCCTGCAAAAAAGAGGCAGATTTGCAATATGCCGCAAAAGGAGATTTTAAGTGCGGTATTCCCTTAAATCCCACCGATGTCACCATGAAACAGGAACCCAATCATCTGGGCAACCGTCTTGCAGAGGACATCAGAGGCTTAAATTACGGAATTGATGCCTTTGCCATGATGGCAGATTTGTTGAAATATCATGATTTGCTGGTGGAAGGGGATCGAGCAGATGACTTGTGGAACAGTATTGAAGCCCGTGCAGACAGAATGATGGAATACACCTTTGGTGTGTTCTTTGAAGATCCCAATCCTGAAATGATCTGTCATGATGTATTGAGCAGTGCGTTGCTTAAGGATGTTTATTACAGATGTTTGGCAGGCAGAGCGTTCCTGTAATTGTGTTTACAAAAGGCAGAGTAGATTATCTACTCTGCTCAGACCGTCGAAAAACTCGGTCTACCGCAAGCAAAAAAGACAATAAGGAATCAATAATAATCAGCATTATCTGTTAGAAAACATAAAAACCCCGCTTGGAAAACATCGGATTTTCCAGGCGGTTGCTTGCTTTTTGCCAAAATGAACACTTGC
>JAZNYR010000035.1:0-4227 GCA_045594525.1 Clostridia bacterium
ATTAAAAATACATAACTATAATTACAACAGATTTCCTATGCGACCTCTTCGTTGGAAAGCTCCTATCGACTATATCAGGGCTTACCTTGAAGATGGCGAAGTTTTTAATTAATTTTGTAACACATCATTGACAAACCTACATTTTAAAAATTACCGTTTCTTGTTTCAGTGGTAGTAACAGCAGTACCAACAGTGGTAGTAATTGTGGTACCAACAGTGGTACCTCTCATAAATAGATTTTTCGTAAAAAAAGCAAGGCATCATGCGGGTTCAGATGAATTTTAAAATTATTTTCTTCTATTAAAATAAAAATAAAACAAAAACAAAACAAACGAAAAAAGAGTTGTCAAAAACGGTTGCCTTTTCTGTGCAAGTCATGGCAACTTTTTTGTGTTATAATAGAATCAGAGGGAGTGAAAAGTCATGAATCAATTTCAAACATATTTATCAAAACTGGCAACAAGTCCATGTGACCGAGAAGAATTGTTTGCTCAATATAAAATACCGAAAAAAGACAGGAACAACACCATGCTCCTTGCCATAAAGCTGTTTGAGCAGGCGGTGGAAAAGGGAAATCCCGCTGTTATCAAAGAGGTTTCTGATTTTATTGAACAAAAAGAAGAACAAGTTAAGTTTAGTTTACCCGCACAATTGCTCGCCTCCTCTTTTGTAGATTTATACCGAGATATTACAGAGAAAAATCACAGCGAATATCTTCTTTACGGGGGACGGGGGAGCTGTAAATCCACTTTTGTAAGCCTTGTGACAATAGAGATGATGCTCAATAACCCGAAACTGCATATTCTTGCATGCAGACGGGTGAAGGATACCCTGCGTGACAGCGTATATGCCCAGTATAAATGGGCAATCGGTGCCTTGGGCTTGGAATCGGAATTTAACTGTAAATCAAGTCCCATGGAAATAGAATATAAGAAAACGGGACAGAAAATCTATTTCCGCGGGGCAGACGACCCGGGAAAGCTGAAATCCATTAAACCCGCCTTTGGGTATATCGGTGTGTTGTGGTTTGAGGAATTGGATCAGTTTGAATCAGAGGAGGAAATCCGAAATATTGAACAATCCGTGTTGCGGGGAGAAGGGGAGTTTACTGTTTTTAAAAGTTTTAATCCGCCTCATTCTTCCAAAGCTTGGGTGAATTTATATGCCAAACAGCCAAAAGAGGGAATGTTGGTGCATAAAAGCAGTTTCCTTACCGTTCCGCCTCACTGGTTGGGTCAGAAATTTTTAGATGATGCAGAGCATTTGAAAAACACCCGCCCCCAGCGTTATGCCCATGAATATTTGGGAGAGGCAAACGGAACGGGGGGTGCGGTATTTGACAATGTGACATTAAGAGAAATCACCCAAGAGGAAATCAAAAATTTCGACCGTGTTTACCGTGGGATTGACTGGGGCTGGTACCCTGATCCCTTCCGTTACATAGCCGCCCATTTTCAGGCAAATGAAAGGCGGGTATATTTGTTTGATGAAATCAGCGGTAACAAGCTGACAAACGAAACCATTGCCACCCTTCTTCGGGAGCACGGTGTGAAAAATGGTGATAAAATTGTGGCGGACAGCGGTGGCGAAGGACCAAAATCCATCAACCATTTCCGTGAAATGGGATTTTTGATGAGGAGAGCAAGAAAGGGACCGGGAAGTGTGGAATTTTCCATGAAGTGGCTTTCTTCATTAAATGAGATTATTATTGATCCCAAACGGTGTCCTGCGGCTGCAAAGGAGTTTTTGGAATATGAATATGAGCAGGATACGAAAGGACAGGTGATTTCGGGGTTCCCTGACCGTGACAACCATTCCATTGACGCCCTGCGGTATGCTTTGGAGACTGTGATGAGAAGAAGATCATAAAAAATTTCAAAAAAACTATTGACAAATGATTTTGACGGTGGTATAATTATTTTCAATAAAAGCGATGACGAAGACGGTCGGAACATAAAGTCGCAGAGAGTTGGCGGTTGCTGCAAGCCAATGTCGGAGTGTTCCAATGACTTATCACTTCTGAGCTGAAGGTCCGAAAAAGAGTTTGAGTAGGCACCTTTCGTGAGTATGCTGCGTTAAGGCATGGGGCTTGATAGAGCCTGTGAGCGGCGTTTTGATAAACGCAATTTGAGTGGTACCGCGGGGTAAAATCCAATTGTTGATTCCCGTCTCAAAGAATCTTTTCTTTGGGGCGGTTTTTTATTTTAGAAAAATGAAAGAGAGGCGTTTTTTTATGGAACAGAAAATCAAGGAAATCGGTGCAAGAATCAAGGACCTTCGTGAAATTCTGGGTCTGAGTGTGGAGCGTATGGCGGAGATTACAGCTACCTCTGTTGATGAGTACCTGAAAAAGGAATCGGGAGAATCGGATTTCAGCTTTACCTTTATTTTCAAGTGTGCCTCTGCCTTCGGGGTAGAAGTAACAGATTTGGTCAGCGGCGAATCTCCTACTCTTTCTTCTCATTGTGTTACAAGAGCGGGGGAAGGAATGCCAATCCGCAGACGGCGCGGCTTTGTGTATAATCATTTGGCTCCCATGTTTCGCAGTAAGCTGGCGGAACCCTTTATGGTAACCGCACCCTTCCTGCCTGAACAGCAGGACAAACCCATTGAGCTTTCAACCCACGGCGGTCAGGAAATGGATATTGTGGTATCCGGTTCTCTGAAGATTCAGATCGGGGAAAAGGTGGAAGTGTTACATGCGGGTGATTCGGTGTATTACAACAGTGCAACCCCTCACGGTATGATTGCGGTGGGAGGAGAACCCTGCCAGTTCTATGCAATTGTCATTGGGGGAGCAAGCGACCCTGTGACCCAGCCTGTTCAAAAGAAGGGTTCTCTTGTTCAGGAAAGACCGGATGACATTTCCTCTGACTTTATTCAGACTACCGTCGATGAAAATGGTGTTTTGAACGGTATCTCCTTTACCAATGAAGAAAAGTATAATTTTGCTTATGATACGGTTGACCGTCTGGCTGAAAAATGTCCTGATAAGCTGGCAATGCTTTGGCTTTCTAAAAATCATGAGGAACGGAGGTTTACCTTCTCTGATATGAGCCGTTATTCCTCCAAAACCGCAAATTATTTTCAGTCTTTGGGAATCAAGCGGGGAGACAGAGTTATGCTGGTATTAAAACGGCACTATCAGTTCTGGTTCTCCATTTTAGCATTGCACAAAATCGGTGCTATCGTAATTCCTGCCACTAATCAGCTAGTTCAGCACGATTTTGAATACCGTTTCCAGGCAGCAGGTGTGAGTGCCATTGTTTGTACGGGAGACGGAGATGTGGCAGAACAGGTGGATTTGGCGGAAGCAAACAGTCCTACTCTTAAGACCAAAATCATGGCTTGCGGTACAAGAGAGGGCTGGCATAACTTTGATGAAGGGGTAGAGGCAAGCTCTGATTCCTTCCCAAGAGCGGAAGACGCCGCCTGCGGTACCGATGATATGCTGATGTTCTTCACCTCCGGTACCACCGGGTATCCTAAAATTGCAACCCATAGTTTCCAGTATCCTTTGGGTCATTATATTACTGCAAAATACTGGCATCATGTCAATCCCGACGGCTTGCATTTCACCATTTCCGATACCGGTTGGGGAAAAGCACTGTGGGGCAAACTGTACGGTCAGTGGCTGAGTGAAGCAGCGGTATTTACCTATGATTTTGACCGTTTTAATGCGGATGATATTCTGCCTATGTTTGCAAAATATCAGATCACAACCTTCTGTGCACCGCCTACCATGTACCGTTTCTTCATTAAAGAAGATTTGAGCAAATATGATTTAAGTTCTATGGAATACTGCACCGTTGCAGGGGAAGCGTTAAACCCGGAAGTGTTTG
Organism: Clostridia bacterium; assembly: GCA_045594525.1. Lineage (GTDB taxonomy): Bacteria > Bacillota > Clostridia > HGM11514 > HGM11514 > SIG438. Next base: position 3,843 of record JAZNYR010000035.1, read on the forward strand.
CACAGTGGAAAAAAGCAACCGGCCTTAGCCCCATGGAAGGGTTTGGTCAAACTGAAACCACCCTTACCATCGGGAACTTTTACGGCACAGAACCCATCCCCGGTTCTATGGGCCGTCCCAGTCCTTTGTATCAGGTGGATATTGTGGATGAGAACGGCAAATCCGTGAAAGACGGTGTGACAGGGGAAATCGTAGTCCATACTGAACAAGGAAATCCTTGCGGTTTGTTTAAAGGATATTACCGTCAGCCTGAAAAGACGGATGAAATCTGGCATGACGGAATGTACCACACAGGAGATACTGCTTGGCGGGATGAAAACGGCTATTTCTGGTATGTAGGTCGCGTGGATGATGTAATCAAGTCCTCCGGTTACCGTATCGGACC
>JAZNYR010000036.1:0-4425 GCA_045594525.1 Clostridia bacterium
TTTCCTTGCCTTTATCGGTGCAAGATATTTAGGATTTACCCCTCAAGAAGCAGGGTCTATCGGCATCATCGGCGGTGCGGACGGTCCTACTGCGATTTTTGTTACATCAAAGCTGGCGCCCGACCTTCTTGGGCCGATTGCTGTGGCGGGATATTCTTACATGGCACTGGTGCCTGTGATTCAGCCTCCCATTATGAAGTTACTTACCACCAAGAAGGAACGGATGATTACCATGACCACCCTTCGTCCCGTTTCCAAGCGGGAAAAGATTGTGTTCCCCATTGTGGTAACCGTGTTTGTAGCATTTTTGGTTCCCTCTGCGGCTCCCTTGGTAGGATGCCTGATGCTGGGTAACCTGTTCAAAGAATCAGGGGTGGCAGAGCGTCTGTCAAAAACAGTTCAGAATGAGCTGATGAACATTGTCACCGTTTTCTTAGGTATTTCTGTTGGTGCTACTGCCACTGCCGAAACCTTCTTAACTCCCAAAACACTGGGAATCTTGGCAATGGGTATTGTAGCCTTTGCAATGGGTACCGCAGGTGGCGTGTTGCTGGCAAAGTTTATGAACCTGTTCTTAAAGAAGAAGATCAATCCTTTGATTGGGTCTGCGGGTGTGTCTGCTGTTCCGATGGCGGCTCGTGTGTCCCAGATGGTAGGGCAGAAGGAAAATCCTTCCAACTTCCTGTTGATGCATGCAATGGGTCCCAATGTGGCAGGGGTAATCGGCTCCGCCATTGCGGCAGGGGTGCTTTTGGCACTGTTTATGTAAAAGATTCCTTTATGCAGCCTTGTCTGCAGCTGTATAAAGATTTTCTCGTAAAGTTTTGCAGACAGAAAGGTGTGAATTGCAATGAAGAAATTAATGATTACCGATACCATTTTGCGTGATGCTCACCAGTCCCAGGCGGCAACCCGTATGACCACGGAGCAAATGTTGCCCGGCTGTAAAATTTTGGACAGTATCGGTTATTGGTCTTTGGAATGCTGGGGCGGTGCAACTTTTGATTCCTGTATGAGATTCTTAAATGAAGACCCTTGGGAAAGACTGCGCACTCTGAAAAAGGCAATGCCCAACACAAAACTGCAAATGCTGTTCCGCGGTCAGAACATTTTGGGATACAAGCACTATGCAGACGATGTGGTAGAAGCATTCTGTAAAAAATCCATTGAAAACGGAATTGATGTGGTCAGAGTGTTTGACGCACTCAACGACCCCAGAAACATGAAATCCGCCATTCAGTTTGTCAAAAACCACGGCGGAATCTGCGAAGCCGCATTTTCTTATACCACAAGCCCTGTTCACAATGAAGATTATTTCGTAGAACTGGCAATGAAGCTGGAAGAAATGGGTGCAGATGTGATTTGTATCAAGGATATGGCAAACCTGCTTCTTCCTTATGATGCATATAGTTTGGTGAAGAAACTGAAGGAAAGAGTGGGGGCAAAGATTCATTTGCATACCCATAACACCTCGGGTATCGGGGATATGACAAACCTCCTTGCAGCACAGGCAGGAGTGGATATTGTGGACTGTGCCCTGTCACCTATGGCAAACGGTACCAGTAACCCCGCCACCGAATCTTTGGTTGCGGCTTTGAAGGGCACCGAACGGGATACGGGTCTTGATTTGGAAAAATTAAGCGAAGCGGCAGCTTACTACAGAACAGTTGCAACTGCCATGAAGGAAGCGGGAACATTGGATCCTAAAGTGCTCAATGTTGACCCCAATGCACTGCTTTATCAGGTACCAGGCGGAATGCTTTCCAACCTGTTAAGTCAGTTAAAACAGCAAAATGCGGAAGATAAATATTATGAGGTGCTGGAAGAAGTACCCAGAGTCAGAAAGGATTTCGGTTATCCTCCTCTGGTAACTCCCACCAGCCAGATTGTTGGTACCCAGGCGGTGCTGAATGTATTGACAGGCGAACGGTACAAAATGGTGACCAAAGAATCGAAAGGTGTGCTCCGCGGGGAATACGGTCAGCTGCCTGCTGAAGTAAATCCCGAGGTTCTCCAAAAAGCAGGAATCACCAAAGAAGAAATGATTTCTGTTCGTCCTGCAGATCTCTTGGAACCGGAACTGGAAAAGTACCGCGAAGAAACCAAGGATGTGGCAAAATCAGAAGAAGATGTATTAAGCTATGCACTCTTCCCTCAGGTTGCATCCAAATTCTTTGAAACCAGAGGAAAAAAACAGGAAGAACCTGTTGCACCTGCCAAGAAGGATGACAACGGCGTTCGGACATTGTATGTAGAAGACTTATCCTAAAAAAGAAAAGGAGCTGTAGTGATTTTTTGCTACAGCTCCTTCTATAATTTATATATCTTCTAAAATTGTACCATTAATTGATATTGTTACTACCCTCCAGGGAAGAAACTTTCCGCTGTTCTTAATGGCTTCCTTTGCGGCAAATTCAATTCCCCCGCAGCAAGGAACTTCCATGCGGACAATGGTCACGCTTTTGATATTGTTATTGGTAATAATTTCCGTCAGCTTTTCGCTGTAATCCCCCTGATCCAGTTTCGGACAGCCAATGAGGGTAATGTGATTTCGGATAAATTCCTGATGAAAATTCCCGTAAGCAAAAGCCGTACAGTCAGCCGCAATCAGCAGATTTGCCCCGTCAAAATAAGGAGCGTTTACGGGAACCAGCTTAATCTGTACCGGCCATTGACTGAGCTGGCTGGTAACGGGGGCGGAAATCGGTGCATTTTCCCGATGAATTGCTTTCGAATTGGTTCCCGGACAGCCACAGGGCAAGGTTCCTTTCTTTTGTGCTTGTGCCTGTTTCACCGCTTCTTCATTATAAGCAGGGGCTTCTCTTTCTTCAAAGGTAATGGCGTTAGTGGGGCAGGCAGGCAAGCAGTCGCCAAGTCCGTCACAGTAATCTTCGCGGGTCAGCTTTGCCTTTCCGTTTATCATCTCAATCGCCCCCTCGTGACAGGCAGCCGCACAGGCTCCGCATCCGTTACATTTTTCTTCATCAATTTTTATAATTTTTCTGATCATCCTGATTTTCTCCTTTCGTTTCTTGACTTTATGCTTTTATTATAGTATAATGAAGACAGAAAGTATGTTGAATTTTCAACAAAAGGAGAAAAAGATGAAAGAATTTTTTGATGTGATAAAACCGTGTGACTTGTTTGAAGGAATCAACTCGGAAGATTTGATGGGCTTGTTGGAATGTCTGGGAGGGACGGCGGTAAGGTTTCGTAAAAAAGAACAGGTGATGAGAGAAGGGGACAAAACCGGTCGGATTGGCATTGTCCTTTCGGGATGTGTGCAGATTGAGCAGGTGGATTATTACGGGAACCGAAGCATCGTCACCCGTGTGCTGCCCTCGGAGCTGTTTGGAGAATCCTTTGCCTGTGCGGGTTTGAAGAAACTGCCTGTGGATGTGATTGCGGCAGAGGACTCGGAAATTATGTTGCTGGATTGCAGTAAGATTATGGCTTCTTGCTGTAAGTCCTGCCAGTTTCACAATCGGATGATTGAAAATTTACTGAAAATAGTGGCAAGGAAAAATTTGTTCTTTCACCAAAAAATTGAGGTTATTTCCCAGCGAACCACAAGAGAAAAGCTGATGACCTATTTGCTCCTTCAGGCAAAAAAGTTTCACAGCGACCGATTTGTGATCCCCTTTGACCGTCAGGAGTTGGCGGATTTCTTGGGGGTTGACCGAAGCGGTCTTTCTGCCGAAATCAGTAAACTTCGGGCAGAAGGGGTATTGGAGTGCCAAAAAGCCAGATTTCAGTTGTTGCGGTAAAAGGAAGGAGATATAGCAAAATGCACAGACCGCATAAAGCAAGAAAAGAACATAATAAGATCATTGAAAAATACAAAAAAGAATTTGAGTAAAACAAAGAAGAAATTTGCTTGTTAACAAATTTCATTGATTCAATTGCTTTATGCTATAAACAAACATCGCCTCTCGTCGTATCCACATACGACTTCGGGTACCCCAAAGCAAGGTAAGGCCTTACTTTGGCTCAGTTTGTTCATTCTGCACTATTTTTCTCTATCTCCCTAAAAACAAGGGCTGTAGCAAAATGCTACAGCTCCTGATTTTTTTTATTACTAATTATTGATGAATGACCCAATCCACCTTTTCCCAAGGCAAATCCAAATCAGCACGGCCAAAGTGACCGTAAGCTGCTGTCTGTTTATAAATAGGCCGACGCAGACCGAACCGTTCGATAATCGCAGAAGGACGGAAGTCCATATTCTCTTCGATGGCACGGTAAATGTCCTCCATAGGCACCTGATTGGTCCCGAAGGTTTCCACCAAAACGGAAACGGGTTTTGCTACACCGATGGCATAAGCAAGCTGAATTTCGCATTTTTTTGCCAACTTGGCCGCTACAATGTTCTTTGCCGCATAACGGGCAGCATAGCAGGCAGAACGGTCCACCTTTGTGGGGTCC
>JAZNYR010000037.1:0-4211 GCA_045594525.1 Clostridia bacterium
TAAGACCGCTTGGCCTCCGACTTGAATGCGGTGGCGTGAAGAAACAAACTGTGATGTATGGACCGTTCCTTATCTGCCCATTGACCCAACGGATGTGGGCAGAGAGTACGAAACAGATGTGATCCGCATCAATTCCCAGTCCGGAAAAGGAGGAGTGGGCTATCTTCTGGAGCACAATTTCGGTTATGTGCTGCCTGCTAAAATGCGTGAAGATGTGGGCTATACCATAAAGAGTGTTTCGGACAAAGAGCATGCAGAACTTTCTCCCGAAGAGGTTCTGGATGTGTTTACTGCTTACTATGTAAATATTAACGATCACATTAAACTGATTGATTATCACTTTGAACGAAAGCCCGAAATGAATGTTACTCTTTCTGTGGAAATCGATGGTGTGGTGAAGGAATTAAGCGCTGTGGGTAACGGTCGATTGGATGCGGTCAGCAATGCGGTAAAGAAACAGTTAAATGTGGAATTTTCCGACTTGACCTACGAAGAACACGCCTTAACATCCGGTTCTTCTGCACAGGCGATTACCTATGTGAGTATTACATTGCAGGACGGCAAAAAGGTATGGGGTGTAGGGATTCACGACGATATTATCGCATCTTCCATCAATGCACTCTTCTCCGCGATTAACCGCGGGATGAAGCAATAAGGAGGTTTTTGCTATGGCTATGACAATGACCCAGAAAATTTTAGCCGCTCATGCAGGACTGGATACGGTTGTTGCAGGGCAGTTAATCAAAGCGAAGCTTGATATGGTATTGGGAAATGATATTACCTCTCCCGTTGCCATCAATGAATTTGAAAAGTTTGGATTTGAAACGGTGTTTGACAAAGAAAAGATTTCTTTGGTCATGGACCATTTTGTTCCCAATAAGGATATTAAGGCGGCACAGCAAACCAAACAATGCCGTTGCTTTGCCAATGCTCACCAAATCAAGCATTATTATGATGTAGGAGATATGGGAATTGAGCATGCTCTGCTCCCTGAAAAAGGTTTGGTAGGACCGGGAGATGTGGTCATCGGTGCAGATTCGCATACCTGTACTTATGGTGCTTTAGGTGCTTTTTCCACCGGAGTTGGTTCAACGGATATGGCTGCCGGTATGGCAACAGGGACAGGCTGGTTTAAGGTTCCTTCCGCCATTCAATTCAATCTGACAGGACGATTGCAGGAGGGATGCTCCGGCAAGGATGTGATTCTTCATATGATCGGTAAAATCGGTGTTGACGGTGCCTTGTACAAATCAATGGAATTTACAGGCGAGGGGATGCATTCTCTGACCATGGATGACCGCCTTTGCATGGCAAATATGGCGATTGAAGCGGGAGCGAAAAACGGCATCTTTGAAGTGGATGATGTGACTTTGGCCTATTATAAAGAACGGATGACTCATCCTTATACTGTGTTTACCGCTGATGAGGATGCAGAGTATGATGAAGTGATTACCATTAATTTGTCTGAAATCGAGCCTACCGTTGCCTGCCCCCATTTGCCTGAAAATACGAAATATGCTTCTGAACTTTCGGATGTAATAATTGACCAATGCGTCATTGGCTCTTGCACCAACGGTCGGATTTCCGATATGGAAACTGCGGCAAAAATACTGGAAGGAAAGCATATTGCTAAAGGTGTCCGCTGCATTATCATTCCTGCCACACAGGATATTTATATGGAATGTATCAAGCGGGGATATACGGAAATCTTTATCAAAGCCGGCTGTGTTGTTTCAACTCCCACTTGCGGTCCGTGCCTGGGTGGTTATATGGGAATACTAGCTGAGGATGAGGTTGCCATTGCTACCACAAACCGTAACTTCGTGGGAAGAATGGGGCATGTAACCTCAAAAATTTATCTGTCAAGTCCCGCCACAGCGGCAGCATCGGCAATAAAAGGAACCATTTGCGACCCCAGAACGGTATAAGAAGGGAGAAGAATAATGATTGCACATGGAGTGGTACATAAATACGGCGACAATATAGACACTGATGTCATTATTCCTGCACGGTATCTGAATACAGCAAATCATGCAGAGCTTGCCTCTCACTGTATGGAGGATATTGACAAGGATTTTATTCAAAAAGTAAAAAGTGGAGATGTTATGGTGGGCGGTGCCAATTTTGGATGCGGTTCTTCCCGTGAGCATGCTCCCATTGCCATAAAAGAAGCGGGTGTTTCTGTGGTAATCGCCAAAACCTTTGCCAGAATTTTTTATCGAAACGCCATTAATATCGGTCTGGCAATTTTGGAATGTGAGGAAGCAAGTGAAAAGATAGGTGCTATGGATGAAGTGTCGGTGGATTTTGATACAGGCGTGATTACCAATCATACCAAGAATGAGACCTATCAGGCACAGCCTTTTCCGCCCTTTATTCAGGAAATTATTAAAAAGGGTGGCTTGCTGAAATCAATTTCAGAGTAAGGAGAGATAGGGATGACCAAAAAAATTGCAGTATTACCAGGGGACGGAATCGGTCCTGAAATTGTGGGCGAGGCAATTAAGGTGCTCAATAAAATCGGAGAAAAATACAATCATTCTTTTCGCTATGATTATGTGGATATCGGCGGTTGTGCTATCGACAAGTACGGTGTTCCCATTACAGAGGAGGGAATGAAAACTTGTAAAAATTCTGACAGTGTTTTGTTGGGTGCAGTAGGTGGCCCCAAATGGGATCACTGTCCTGCTGACATCCGCCCTGAAAAAGCATTGTTGGCTGTGAGAAAGGAATTGGGATTGTTTGCAAATTTGCGTCCCACAAAGCTGTTTCCTCAGTTGGCAGATGCCTCACCCTTAAAACAGGAAGTTGTGGGAGGCGGCATTGATTTGCTGATTGTCCGTGAGCTGACGGGAGGGGTGTACTTCGGTCAGAAAAAGACGGAAGAAGTAAACGGCGAATTGGTTGCAACCGATGTGATGCCTTATTCCGAGCATGAAATTGAGAGAATCGGCAGGGTGGCTTTTGAAACTGCTTTGAAACGGGGCAAAAAACTGGCTTCGGTTGATAAGGCAAATGTGCTGGAAACCTCAAGACTATGGAGAAAAACCATGCACCGTCTGGCGGAAGAATACCCTCGGGTGGAATACAGCGACATTTTGGTGGATAATGCGGCAATGCAGCTGATTAAAAATCCCACTCAGTTTGATGTGTTGGTAACGGAAAATATGTTTGGGGATATTTTATCCGATGAAGCCTCCATGCTGACAGGCTCTATCGGCATGATGCCCTCGGCTTCACTTTCTTCCACCACCTTGGGGATGTTCGAGCCTATTCACGGTTCTGCTCCCGATATTGCGGGAATGAATCTGGCAAATCCCCTTGGAACCATTTTATCTGTGTCTATGATGCTTCGCTATTCTTTCGCAATGGCTGAGGAGGCAGACTGCGTTGAACAGGCGGTCAACCAAGTGCTGGATATGGGATACAGAACGGCTGACATTATGCAGGAAGGCTGTAAAAAGGTATCCTGTTCTGAAATGGGCGATTTGGTTGTGGAACAAATTTAATCATTCAGGAGCTGTAGTGAAATGATTTTGTTTTGCTACAGCCCTTTTTGATTTCCCTTTATTAAAATTTTATTGACAACTTATGTCATATATGGTAGAATAAAATCACAAAAAATAACAAAAAGGAGATTTGTGTATGATTTCAGGTTTTGGTATTTTTATTACGGTGGTTCTCACAATTGCAGGAATGATTTTTCTTTATTTGAAAATACTTCCCAAAAAATTTGACGGCTCATTTGCTAACAAGTTTTTACAGGCAATCCACGATTACTTCAATTTTAAAAAGATTTATATTGAATCAGTTTTAAAATTCTTGTTTACTTTGCTTACAGTAATTTACATTGCTGCCGGTATTTCGACTGTCATTACTGCATTTTTGGGCATTTTCCAGAACATAGGCGATATGATTCAGTACAGCTTGCCATTTAGATACCTTGTTTCGGCATTCTTTAGCAAATTTTTCTTTGGTATTTTAATGATCGTTGTATGTCCTATTATTATTCGTCTTATTTATGAGGGAATTATGATGTTCATTATTCTTGTTAAGAATGTGATTGAAATCAACAATAAGACAAAAATACCTGATGAAAAACCTGAAGAGAAAGCAGAATAAGGGAAAAAGTGCTTGTAAACAGTATTCAGACAGGGACGAGTTCTGTGTCTTATTGCACAGATATAGATATATCACAAATAATTTATAAC
>JAZNYR010000038.1:0-4558 GCA_045594525.1 Clostridia bacterium
GAGGGACAGAAAGAGCCTGTGTAACAGCTGCTCGAAATCAGTTTGCGGGCAACCGCACGTGAGTTCGAATCTCACCGTCTCCGCCAAAATCGACAGGGTTCGACAGAGAGCCCTGTCGATTTTACTTTTCCGAGAAAAATAGTTTTAGATTTTTCATATTGATTCTCTCCAAATTCAAGTTTTTACATCATTTTTTCGGCTGATAAAGCCCTACTGTTTCTTTATTTCTATACTCGTGCTTTTCGTAATAGCCGATGAGTGTGCCGTCATCATCACGAAGAGCGACCATATACACATCCTTATTTTCCTCGTCATTACGATAGGTGTATATGATGTTATTATCCTTGCTTTCTTTAAACCAGGTAACCACCTTGTCAATCATTTCATTTGCCTTTGGCGGATGGCAATCTTTTATACTACTGCCTGTCAAGTCCTTATGTTTTGAGCGATAACAAACAAAAAATATGATAAGAGCTAGGACTGAGATATCTGCATCGTTCCCCTCATTTTTATCTATCGTAAATTTCTGTTATATCTCTTGCTAAGGAATACATTTCTTCGATCACAAAATCCGGGGAAAGAATCTTTGCCTTTTTTCCGAAACTCATAATCCAGGACAGAAAGTGGGGGCTGACTGCAACCTTGACATGGCAGATAAAATGTTCTTCATCCTTTTTGACAATGGGAATATCTGTACCAAATCTGTCAAAAACAACGCCTACAAGTTCATTATCAAACTCTATGGAAACATGGGTTTCTTCGCCGCCAAACATCTGGAACATGGTCTTTGAGTAGCTGGACAAATCAAATGGTTTGTCGGACAACACTCTGTCATCCTCTGTCAGTTCAATCATTTCCATTTTGTCAACACGATAATGAGTGTAATTATCATACTTTGCCTTATAAGTAATCAGATAATAATTCTCATCATCCCAGGTAAGAGAAACCGGTGACTCGGTATATAAATCTCCGTTTTTCCGATACACCTTTTTCTTATCTACATCCAGGTTAAAATACCGGAAAGTAATTTGTTTGTTTTCCGCAATGGCCTCGTGAATTTTATCCACATTGTAGTAAATCTGTTCATTGAGGGTTTTCACACGATTGGTGATAAAAACCTGCCTGTGAAGTTTTTTGGCGTTCTCGTGACTGGTCAGCTTTTCGATTTTTGAGATAAGCTCCATACTCTTTTTGCGGGTGATAAACTTTGATGCCTGCACACTATCAACCAAGAGTTTAAGTTCAGGAAGTTCAAAATCACGACTTGCCACATAATAGTTGGTTGTGCGTGTCTTATTTGAGCAGATATCAAGACCGAATAATTGCAGATATTCAAGGTCATCATAAATGCTTTTCCGCTCGGCAGAAATCCCAAGCTTTGAAAGCTCGGCAATCATTTCTGGCACGGTTATCGTATGCTCCTCATCCGTCTTTTCCATTAAAATCTTTGCCAGATACATCATTTTCAGTTTTTGATGTGATAGTTTCATATTATCCCTCCAGGCTAATCTTTCCTGATTTCTTTTTATTCATAACCGTATTCATAAATACGCCCTTGCTGATGATTGCAAAATAGCCGTTATATTGATTCTCATAGTTTTCGGTTATGAGTTCAAGTGATTCCTTAAGCTGGAGCATTGCAGCAAATTCGTGCTTGCAAGCACCGCTACAGAAGCAGGAGCATTTAAGGTTTGAGATTTCACCCTCTATATAATCAAATTCGATTTCGTAGTTTTCACTGCCTTCCACAATCCCGCGACCGTGTGTGCCGTCAATATAAAGATAGCTGACTCTGTTTTCCAGGTAATAATTATGGCCTCTGTCTGCAATACTGGGGCTTATATTCATCTTGCTCAAATCCTCAAGAGGGAATGATTTCGTTTCGTCATTACCGCTTACATAGTCCTCATCACTTTCAGGAGCCTTAAACCATGTAAGAACTTTTGAAAAAGGAATTGCATTTCTGTCAAAACTCACAACATGTGAACCTGCAAGGTAAAAGTCGCCTTTCACATTGGTATCAATCACAGCAATAACCTTTTTATAATCCGAAAGCTTAATCTTAAAGGAATAATTGACCTCTGTCACCTGACCGCGATAACCCTCCAGCTTACCTTCTACATAAACAAAATCCCCAACCTTCAAATCAAAGCTGTCGTTGTAGTATGCCCAGCCTGTTTTTCTGTGAGGGAAATAGACCTGTACCACAGACTTTTTGGGTTCTTTTGGTTCCTGATAAGAGGTTGATTGAGTTTCTTTTACAGGCTCTTCTTTTCTAAGTGCCTTGAAACCGATAGGATACTTTTTCATCTTGTTTTACCTCCAATTACTGATATGATTGATTCATTGTAATCATTATATCAAGTTTAGTGGGTGTAAAAACGGACAGTGAAACACTTTTCTCTTTTTATTATATCATCACTAAAATATTTCGTCAATCCTATATACGAATTTACTCTTTTCTTTTTCCCTTCATTTCCCACCTGCCAATACTTGAATTTTGAAAACAACTATGGTATAATAGAAAGAAAAAAGAAAAGAGGGTTCACCATGAACATAAAAGAACAGGCAATGGCTATTACCCGTGAGCTTTGTGAGATTTCCAAAATCAAAGCGGGTGAAATTTTTGTTGTAGGCTGTTCCTCCAGCGAAATTATGGGGGATAAAATCGGAACCAATTCGGATATTGACGCCGCAAAAGAAGTGTTTGACGGCATTTATTCTGTGTTACTGGAAAAGGGAATTTATCTGGCAGCCCAGTGCTGTGAGCATTTAAACCGTGCTCTTGTCATTGAAGAAACGGCAGCAGAAAAATACAATCTTTCCCAGGTCAATGCGATTCCGCAGAAAAAGGCGGGGGGCTCCTTTGCCACTACGGCATATCAAGCCTTTACCTCCCCTGTTTTGGTGGAAGAACTCAAAGCGAAGGCCGGAATGGATATTGGCGAAACCTTAATCGGGATGCATATTGCTCCCGTTGCCGTTCCCGTTCGGTGCAGTTTACGGAGCATTGGAGAGGCACGGGTCAACTGTGCCCGTTCCCGTTTGAAATTCACAGGGGGAAGCCGCGCCATTTACAACGAGGATCTATTATGATGAAAAGACGACTTTTTCTTTCACTCCTTTGCCTGACCTTCCTTTGCACCACCGCTTTTGCTTCCATTTTGGGAGAAGAGCTGTTTGAAGATGCTCTTATTTTTGGTGACGGAGTGGTGTATAACAGCAATCTATTTTACAGCAATCAATCAGGGGTAGGCTATCAGAACGAGCACTATTTTACCTACACACCCAACGAAAATGTGGTTCCCATTATCACAGGGGGCGAAACGGTTTACGGCAGAAAAACCCTGACCCAGATGACCTCATATCTGGAATCCCATGGTTTAACCCCTATTATGGGGATGAACGCAGACTACTTTTCCTTTCAGACAGGTGTTCCCATGGGACACACCATTACAGAAGGGGAAATTCTGACCAAAAGCGAGGACGGGCAGGATGCCGTTGCTTTCCGTAAAGACGGCACCGCGTTTATGTCCTGGTTGGAAATTAAAACGGAACTGAAAACCGACACGCAGACCATCCCCATTGCCAATATTAATAAATACCGCCTTGCATCGCGAATTTACATGATGACAGATGACTATTATGCTGACACCCGTGCAAACGGCTGGGGTGTGGATGTGGTCATCGGCTCCATAGAAGGACGGCTTGCCATTGGTGAGTCTGTCACGGGAATTGTGGAAGATGTGGATTACCACGACGGTTCTGTTCCCATTCCAAAAGGGAAATATGTCATCAGCCTTCATGCAGAAGGGGACGAAGACTTGTACCGCCAGTTAGAATCCTTACAAATAGGAGAAAAGGTGACCATTACCAATCGTGCGGTTAACTGCCCCGAGGGGTTATGGGAAACAGCAGAATATGCCTCAGGCTCCGTTGGCGGAGTATTGTTAAAAGACGGCAAACTGACCGACCTTGATGACTCTGCCGCTCCCCGTACCGCTGTGGGAATCAAGGCAGACGGAAGTGTGGTATTTTATACCATTGACGGTCGGCAATCAGGAAGCTACGGTGTCCGTCTTAACACCCTGGCAAAACGAATGTTAGAGTTAGGCTGTGTGGATGCGATTAACATGGACGGAGGCGGTTCCACCTCGGTAAACGGCATTTATCCCGGCAATTCTCAATCTGCCATTTTAAATTCTCCGTCAGATGGTGCACTGCGTCCTGTGTCCAACTTTTTTGCGTTAATTAACAAACAAAAACCCCAAGGTGATGTGGCAAAACTTCACTTGTATCCTTACGGTGGAATCTATCTTACCGGTGCCTCTGAAACTTTTACGGTGAAGGCAACGGATTCTGCAGGATACGCTGTTACGGCACCCACTGATGTTTCTTATCAGATTGAGGGCGATGCAGTATTTAACGGCAGTCACAAGGTCACCTTCGGAACGGAAGATGTGTATATCACCGTAAATTCAGGTGCCATTTCCTCTGACCGTCGGTTTTACCGTGCGGTACAGACACCGGATGAAATCAAGTTGTATGGGGAGCAATC
>JAZNYR010000039.1:0-3994 GCA_045594525.1 Clostridia bacterium
GTCAGGTAGCGGAACAATCCGATGTGATGATTTTAGCAGTAAAGCCGAATATTTACCCCTTTGTGTTAGAAGAAATCAAGGATTATTCGGATAAATTATACATTACCATTGCACCCGGATTGTCTGTTTTCTACATCAAAAGCTTTTTTGAAAATCCTGTTCGGGTCATCAGAACCATGCCCAATATGCCTGCTCAGGTCAATAAGGGCATGACAGTTTATACTTATGATTCCTCTGTAACGGAAGAGGATGCGAATTTGGGACGGGAAATTTTGTCCTGTCTGGGAGATTGTGTCTATTTGCAGGAAAAACTGTTAAATGCAGCAGTTGCGGTAAACGGCAGTGCTCCCGCCTATGTTTTTATGATGATTGAGGCCATGGCAGATGCGGCAGTTCTTACAGGAATCCCCCGTGAGGAGGCCTATCTTTTGGCAGCAAAAACCATAGAAGGTTCTGCAGCAATGGCAGCCGAAACCGGGATTCATCCGGCGAAATTAAAGGATATGGTTTGTTCACCCGGGGGAACCACCATTGAAGCTGTAAAGATATTGGAACAAAAGGGATTCAGAGCAGCTTTGATGGATGCCATGAAAAGCTGTTCCGATAAATCGGAAGCAATGAGCAAATAAATGGGATAGACTTCTTGTCCGCCTTCATAAAATAGGGTATCTGTTTTAGATAGGTGGGACAAATTTGAAGGGATTGATAAAACGCTACATCGCGCGAAACAATATTTCTCTGATTATTTTAATAACCGCTCTTATGCTGGGGTTTGTTTTAGGATGCTGTTGCTTTGACAGCATCGGAAACGAAGAGGAACTGCGGGAGTTTGTGAGCAGTATTTTCACCACACTGTCACAACCGGAGCAGATTTCTTCGGGAGAGTTGCTTTATGAGTCTGTGCTGCAGACCGTGATTTTATCCGGACTTCTCTTTGTCTGCGGTCTTTCCCTTTTCGGAATCGGCGCGATTCCGTTTTTGGTATGGTACAAAGGGTTTGCCGCCGGTTTTACAACAATGGTATTTTTTCGGCTGTATGGGATGAAGGTGATTCCTTTTGTACTGCTAGGAATTTTGCCTTCTGCAATTGTTTGGGTGCCTGCTTTGCTGTTGGGTGGATTGGAATGTATCAAAACTTCCTTTTATCTTTTGGGATGTTGTTGCAGAAGCCGGGTTACAAAAGGATTCCGACAGGTGTTTTTGCAGCTTTTTATCGTAATGATCTTTTGTACATCAGGACTGCTGGTTGCGGGTATGGTTGATGTGTATTTGGTTCCGAATTTGTTGGGACTGATTTCAAATTTGTATGGATAGAGGTGTGAAAATGGAAGAATATCTCATTGAATTTATCACCTATTTAAAAGAAGAGAAAAAAGCATCTGCCAGTACAATGGAATCCTATCGCAGGGATTTGGATGGTTATGTTCATTTTTTAACAAAAGAAAAAATTGATGATTTGTTGGGTGTGAACCGTAAAACGGTGGAGCGGTATCTGGCTTTTTTATCCGGTCAAGGAAAAGCGGGGACGACTGTTGCACGAAGCCTTGCTTCCATTCGTTCTATGTATCAGTATCTCGCAGAGAAGGAAAAGCTGGAGAGGGACCCAACGAAGGGATTACATATTGACCGTGGCGAGAAAAAACCACCTAAAATTCTCACTAACTTGGAGGTGGAATTATTACTTGACCAGCCAAAAGCCATTGACTCGAAAGGATGCCGTGACAAGGCTATGCTGGAACTTTTATATGCCACAGGAATCCGCGTATCGGAGCTGATAGCCTTAAATGTAGATGATGTGAACCTCAGAGAACGGTACTTAACATGCGGGGAAGGGGAGCATGAACGGAAAATCCCGATTTATGAAGGGGCGGTTCATTGCCTTTCTGAGTATCTGAAAAAGGTCAGACCTTATCTTGTTTACAGATTGGACGAGTATGCCTTGTTTGTCAATTGTAAGGGCAATCGGTTTTCACGGCAAGGGTTCTGGAAATTATTAAAACATTACCAGAATATGGCGGGATTAAAAAAGGAAATTACTCCACAGATTCTTCGTCAGTCTTTTGCTGTTCACCTGTTGGAAAATGGAGCAGATGTCCGTTCCATGCAACAGCTGATGGGCCATGTCAGCCCTGCCACAACCCAAGGCTATGCCCGTCTTGCAAAAGAACGAATCAGGGATGTGTATCACAGAACTCACCCCAGGGCATAAAAATTGGATATTTTTGAAAAAAGACTTGCTTTTTTATGGCTTTTATGCTATGATTATAAAAGAATATTTTATTTATTAGGAGGATGTTTTACAATGAAAAGAGTATTAGCACTGCTGTTGATCGCAGTATGCGGTCTGTCTCTGGTTGCTTGCGGCGGCGGAGGCGAAAGCGATACGCTGACCATGGCTACCAATGCTGAATTTCCGCCCTATGAATTTATGGAAGGCGGCAAAATTGTCGGTATCGATGCAGAAATTGCTCAGGCAATTGCTGACAAACTGGGAAAAGAACTTGTGATTGAAAATGTTGATTTTGATTCCTTGATTCCCGGGGTTCAGACCGGTAAATACGATTTTGTTATGGCAGGTATGACTGTAACAGATGAAAGAAAAGAACAGGTTGATTTCACTCAGACCTACGCAACCGGTGTTCAGGTGATTATTGTAAAAGAAGATTCTGCGATCACCACAGCAGACGATCTGTTCGCAGAAGGCGCAAACAACAAAATCGGTGTTCAGCTTGCTACAACAGGGGATTTGTACTGCACATGGGATATCGAAGACGAAGGCCTCGGCACCGTGGAAAGATTCAACAAGGGCGCAGATGCTGTAATGGCACTGAATTCCGGTAAAGTTGACTGTGTTGTTATCGACAACGAGCCTGCAAAAGTATTTGTGGAAAACAACCCGGGTCTTAAGATTCTTGATACAGAATACATTACCGAAGATTATGCAGCAGCAGTATCTAAGGATCAGCCCGAACTTTTAGAACAGATTGACAAGGCTCTTGGCGAATTGATCGCTGACGGTACAGTTGCGAATATCATCGAAAAGTATATTCCTGCTGAATAATTTTACTTATCAAAGGGCTGTATCTCACAGCCCTTTCATTTTGTTTAGAAAGGAATTTTCATACGATGCCTGAATGGATGTTAAAATTAGGCAGAGATTTTAATACTGCCTTCATTGTAGACAATAGATGGAAATATCTTTTGGAAGGGATTCAGAATACGCTGATTCTTACCTTTTTTGCTTTGATATTAGGGGTTGTGTTGGGAATTTTGGTTGCAGCCATCAGAACCACCTATGACAAGCAGTATAAGGAAATGCAACCTTCTGTGGGAAAATTTCTCTTAGGACTGGGAAACGGGATCAGTAAAGTGTATCTTACCATTATCAGAGGAACCCCTGCAATGGTACAGATCCTGATTATTTTCTTTATCATTATGGCAAGCTCGGATAATAAAATGCTTTGTGGGATCATTGCCTTTGGTATTAACTCCGGTGCCTATGTGGCAGAGATTATCAGAGGCGGCATCATGAGTATCGATATAGGGCAGACAGAGGCAGGCCGTTCTCTCGGATTTAACTATATGTTGACCATGTGGTATATTGTATTGCCTCAAACCTTTAAAAATATTCTGCCTGCACTGGCAAATGAATTTATCGTTCTTTTGAAAGAAACCGCCATTGCCGGTTATGTTGGTGTTACTGACCTGACGAGAGGTGCCAATATTATCAGAGGAATTACCTATCAGAGTTTCTGGCCTTTACTTGCCATTGCAGCAATCTATCTTGTCATGGTTATGTTCTTTACATGGCTTGTGGATGTGCTTGAAAGGAGGCTGAGAAAGAGTGAACGGTAATGTGATTATCAAAACAGAAGGTCTGTGCAGATATTATGGTAAAAATAATGAAATCAAAGCATTGGACCATGTGAATACCGAAATTCACAAGGGAGAGGTTGTGGTTGTGATCCGGCCTTCCGGTTCGGGGAAATCCACC
>JAZNYR010000040.1:0-1763 GCA_045594525.1 Clostridia bacterium
CCCGCATTGTTTACCAAAATATCCACAGAACCAAAATCGGAAAGAATCTGCTCAACGGTCTTTTGGCAATCTTCCTCGATTGCCACATCACAGCGGTAGATTTTTGCAATAACCCCTGTCTTGGAAGCTTCTTCAGCCACCGTCTTCGCCCGTTCTTCCGAACCGCAGTAAAGAAGGGCAACATTAGCGCCTTCCCGGGCAAATTTCAAAGCAATTGCCGCCCCGATTCCGCGGGATGCACCTGTGATAATGGCGGTTTTTCCTTTAAGCATGCTCTTTCACCGCCTTTACGGTTTCTAACAGGGATTCTTCGTCCTCAACATGATAAATGTTCACATTACCGTCAATCTTTTTAATGAGTCCGCACAAGGTTTTCCCCGGTCCCACTTCGATAAAGTCGGTGACACCGTCTGCAATCATGTTTTGCACGGTGGTAACCCATTGTACGGGGTTTTTGATTTGTTCTGTCATGGTTTTGGTCACAGCATCGGTGTAGGGAAGTCCTGTCATGTTGGCATACACGGGGATTTGGGGTTTTTGAATGGAAAATCCCTGTAATTTTATGCCAAATTCCTCCGATGCATCATTCATATAAGGGGAGTGAAATGCCGCGCTCACGGGCAAGTCAATGACTCGGCAAGGAAGCTCTGAAAGCTTTTCTTTGCAAAGAGCCAGTTCCTCCCGAGAGCCTGAAATCACCGTTTGAACGGGAGAATTAAAGTTGACAGGATATACATGAGGGAACTCTTCACATACCTTTTTTACTGTTTCAGGGTCAATCTTCATGACAGCAGCCATTGCTGTATCATGGGCTTCTGCTGCCTTTTGCATGGTTTCTCCCCGTAAGCACACAATCTGAAAGCCGGTTTCCTTTGTGTAGGCACCTGCAAAGGCGAGTGCAGCAATTTCCCCTAAGGAAAAGCCGGCACAAACATCAGCACGGATTCCATGCTCTCCTAAGGCCAACGCTGCAGAAAGCTGGGTTAAGTAGATACAGGGCTGTGTATTTTTGGTTTGCTTTAATTCTTCCTCGGAACCCGCAAAGCATTGCTCCTTGGTTCCGGGTCGGCTTACTTCTGCCATATCAAAAAGTTCTTTTGCGGCGGGACTTACAGAATAAAGGGATTCGCCCATGCCGCTGTACTGGGCGCCCTGTCCTGAAAAAACAAATGCTATTTTACCCATTGTTTCGCTCCATTTAAAATTGTTTCGGTTTCTTCAAAAATTTCTGTGATGATTTCTTTGCAGGTTTGTTCTTTGTTTACCATGCCCGCAATCTGTCCTGCAAGGAAGCATCCCTTTTTGTCGTCCCCTTCCTTTGCTGCAAGGCGAAGGGCACCTACCGCCAGTTGTTCCAGTTCTTCATCAGGCATGGCGGAATATTCCGCTTTTGCATAATTTCTGGAGAAGGGGGTCTTAATGCTCCGAACAGGATGACCCAATCGTTTTCCTGTTACAATGGTAGAAAGGTCGGAGGCCTTTAATACCTTTGCCTTGTAGTTGGGGTGGACATTACATTCCTTTGCAACCAAAAATCTTGTTCCCAGCTGAACCCCTTGGGCTCCTAACATAAAGGAGGCTGCAACCCCTCTGCCGTCCCCGATACCGCCTGCGGCAATGACGGGAATGGATACTGCGTCACACACCTGAGGAACCAGCGCCATGGTGGTTAAATCTCCCACATGACCGCCCGATTCACCCCCCTCTGCAATGACTGCATCTGCACCGCCCCGTTCCATCAGCTTTGCCATGGAAACGGATGC
>JAZNYR010000041.1:0-8430 GCA_045594525.1 Clostridia bacterium
GTTATTATTCAGCGAAAGAAATTTCAACTTCTGTTCCTTCTGCTTCGCCTGCGAAAGGCTGTGCAACATAAGCACCGTTTGCTGTGATTGCATCACCGAATGCTTTAACAGCAAATTTCAGGTTAGGAACTGCAACTGCCAAATTTCCGTTTTCGTCACGAACCTTCAAGCTCAATTTGTGTTCAGCATCAGCAGCATCCCACAGTTTGATACCGTAGTTCACTGTTTCATTGGTAGTGAAGTTGTTCAGCTGACTGTAAACCAGAATTGTAGGTACGCCATCGATAACAGCAGATAAGTTAATGGTAGCGTTTTCTGCAATACCTGCAGCAACTGCAGCAATTTCTGTAAAGGTTACAACGATTTCGGTATCTTCGGTTACTGTGAAGGTAACATCGCCATCGCTGTTAGGTGTTACAGGAGAACCGTCCTGTGTAACAGCTACTTCATAACCAGTAGCGGGAGCTACATTCAGAGTCAGAGTTTCGCCAACTTCAACTTCAATTTCGTCTCCGTTGTTAACAGCAGCATCACCGTTCATAACAGTACCGTTACCGCTGATAGATACGGTAGCTTTTGCTTTTTCAGGTACAACAGCACCTTCAACGATTGTGAAGTCCTGAATGTACATAAAGTAACTGTTTCCATCTCTCAAATAATCATATGCATTTGTACCAAGTTCCCAAGAAGCACTGGGAGTATGTCTCCAGCAAAGATCTGCTTCTTTGGATGCAGAACCATCTTCGAAAGCATCGATGGTAAAGCTCCAGCTAACCTTGGTCCAGTCAGTACCAACCGCAGTATCTTCTAAATTATAGGTATTGGCATTTTCATTACCATTGATATATGCACTGGTATTGAATACAGCCATAGCAGTAGCACCTTCATAGGTTGCTTTTGCCCAGTAAGAAACTGTGTATGTCTTACCAGCTTCCCAAACAAAGTTATCAGCGGTAGTTGCCAAAGGCATATTGATGGTTCTGGTTAAGTGGCTTGTTGTATCCAAACCATAATTCGGGAAACGATCATCCCAACGGATAGCGCCTGCGCTGCCGCCATTCATACCCTTGTCAGCATATGATTTCTTAATCATACCACCGGGTTGCTGAATTGTTACAATAGTATTGGCAATATCTTCTGCAGTATCAAATGCATTGTAGAAGAGAGCGCCAACAGGTGCAAAGGATACAACGATTGCTGTGTCAGCATTTACAACAACTGCAACTTTACCATTTACAACTTCAACTGCTGTACCGTCAACAGTAACAGTTGCTTCATAGCCTTGACCAGGAGTTACATCCAAGGTCAGAGTGTCGCCTTCTTCTACAGCGATTACATCACCGCTTGCAACAGCTACATCGCCGTTTGCAACAGTACCATTACCACTGATTGTTACGGTAGCGTTATGCTCTACAGCAGGAACTACTTCAGTGATTGTGAAGTCCTGAATGTAAACATAACCGCCTTTATCTGCTCTTTCCCAAGAATTCATTACCAGTGCAGTTGCAGAAGGTGTATGTCTCCATGCGATTATTGCTTCTTTGGATGCAGAACCATCTTCAAAAGAATCGATGGTAAAGGTCCAACTCAGCTTAGTCCAGTCAGTACCGATTGCGGTATCTGCCAGGTTATAGGTTGAAAAGTTTTCTGCATCGGGATTGACTTTTAAATTAGTATTCAAAACGCCCAATGCAGTTGCGCCAGCATAGTTTGCTTTTGCCCAGTAAGAAACATTGTATGTTTTTCCTGCTTCCCAAACAAAGCTATCAGCGGTGGTTGCCAAAGGCATATTGATGGTTCTGGTGCCAGCACTTTCAGTGGTCTGACCCCAGTTCGGGAAACGATCATCCCAACGGATCGCGCCTGCGTCTCCGCCGTCTTTTCCTTCGCCTGTGCGAACAGTCTTAATCAGACCGCCGGGAGACTGGATTGTTACGATAGAGTTATCGATATCAGCTGTGGTATCAAAAGCATTATAGAAGAGAGCATTTGCAGGAGCAAAGTTTGCAACAATTGCTTTGTCAGCATCCATTGTAACGGTGAACTGATTGTCATCATTCAGTACAACTTCTGCACCGTCAACGGTAACAGATTTTACAACCTGGCCCTCTGCGGGAACTGCAGTTAAGGTTAAGGTTTCACCGGTTGCTACTGTAACGGAAGATCCGCTTGCAACAGCAGCATCACCATTTTTAACGGTACCATTACCACTTACGGTTACGGTAGCGGTTTTTGCATCATATTCTACCTTTTCAGAGATTACAATGTCATCAATTAACAGATAATCGCCTAAGCCATAACCTGTCATTCTTTCAATTAATTTAGCATTATGTACGCCATCTTCATCTACGGTAGTGGATCCTACTGCGCCGTACAATTCTTCAATGGTAAAATCAATTGTATATTGTGTCCATGCAGAACTGGTTGTAACTGTCCATGTAGGACCGTAATTCTTTCTGCCGGCGCCTACACTTGCAGAACAGTAGAGGTTCCATGTGATGGTGATAGGATTGCTGGATTTTGCCCAGAAGGAAATGGTGTAAGATGAACCCTTTTTCCATGTGAAGTTACCCAGAGTCATAAATCTGGGGTTGCTCTGACCCTTATCTTCTTCGTCTTCTTGGAATTCATACGGTGCCTGCATGTTGGTCAAGGACAATACTTTACTTCCGCGCTCTGCATCATCAGCAACTGTCAGATAACCTTCTTCGGTATGAATATAGTTACCTTCATAGAACTGTGTTGATGTTACGCCGTCTTTTGTCAAATCGGCTTCGCCATTTTCAAAGTCGTTTGTGTAGAACGGTACATCTTTTACTGCCGCACCTGCTGTCATTGCGGTCATCATGCTCAGTAACATTACAAAGCAGACAACCAAAGAAACTACTTTTCTTGTTTGTTTCATTTTCTTTTTTCCTTTCTGTTTTAAAAAATTTTATAATTATTTATATTATTGTCCGAACAGTTTCCCGTGTCGAACAAATTAATTTTACAGCTTATTTTACCGATTCTGCTTTTCCGGTTTGGGCACCTTTCATTTCCGCTTCATTTACCAGCATGGAATTCAAAGTGTTTTCCGGCATGCACAGTTCGGGTTTTAAGGAATTGGTCAGGCAATGACAGAAGTAGTGGATTTCGTTTTCATAGAAATCGTCGCTGGAAAAATAGTCTTCAAATGCTTCCTTATTAATAAACTCTCTATCTTCCTTATCGGTGTACAGAATAAAATCGGTTCCCTTTAACACCAAAGATGCGTTTTCAAACACTACATCAAAACCGCTGGTGAAGGGGAAATCTTTTACTGTTCTCCAACTGGAAGAAGAAGTTACTACCTTTTTGTCGGGATAAAAGTATCCGGTACTGCAAGCGTAGGTATTTGCCATAGTATGTACCGATTCGGGAACTCCGAACAGGCCGGTGATCATATCCGTATCGTGAATATGAAAATCCTTGATTACGCCCCCTGACAGTTTGGGATCTGCCAGCCAGTTACCGATGCTCCATCCGGGGTTTTCGGAATGGCGGTAAAAATCAGCATATACCAATTCGCCAAAGCGCTTATCCTGCACCGCTCTTCTTACATACTCATAAGGTTTGTAAAAACGGAGAGGGTGGGCTACCATCAAGGTCTTCCCTGCCTTCTTCGCTGCTTCTATCATAACAGCAGCTTCTTCGGAAGATGCGGCAAAAGGCTTTTCACAAAGCACATTTACTCCATTTTTCAGTGCTTCCAGAGTTGCTTCACAATGAAAATGTGTGGGCAAGCATACAGAAACAAAATCCAATTTTTCTTCTTTGAGCATGACTTTATAATCGGAATAAAACTTCACGCCCAGTTCTTTGGAAAGTGCTTCTCCTGTTTCGACATCGTTGCCGCTGATGATTAAATTCTTCACCAGTTTCTTCAAAGCGCCAATATGGGTTTTTCCCATCATTCCCGTGCCGATAACAGCAGCTGTCAAATCAAACATAACATCCCTCCTACTATAAAAATTGCATTGTTTATAGTTATTTCTATCTAATTATAACATTTTTTTGTTTTTATCGTCAAGAATATTTGTCTTGAATAACGGAATATATGATATATATTCTAACAGAAATTTTTAAAAAAGGATTGACATCCCCGTCGAATCAATATATAATGGAAGTAACACGAAAAGGAGTCCAAGAATATGGAGTATAAATTTGAAGAAACTTCCCACAAAATGTCAGGGCAAACAAAAGAATATCCCGCTCCCTCTCAGTCCAACCCCCATTGGCACGAAAACCTTGAAATCTGCCAGGTTTTAAAGAATAAATGCCGATTTTTGATTGACGGCGCTTTCATTGATGCAGAGGAAGGGGATCTGGTGGTGATTCCCGAAAATACGGTGCACCAGTTTCAAATTTTGGAGGATATGGCAATCCGTATTATTCACATTCACCCCACCGCTTTTATCCAACTGGGAATTCATTGCAAGTCTCTAAAAAAACATATTACGAAAAGTGAAATAAAAAAAATTAACGGGCTGGAGGAAAAGGTCTATCCTCTTCTCCAATGGCTGGAGGAAGAAACCACCACCGAAGAGAAACCCGATGATAATTTAGTTCTGCAATATTCCGTACTTACCCTCTATGTACTATTGCTGAGGCACTTCACTTCAAGAGAAAAATCTTCCGTTTTCAACAAAAACCGAGAAGATTTCTATAAAGCAGTAGAATACATTAATCTCCATTATGCAGAAAATATCAATATTAAAATATTGTCGGAAAAATTGTACATATCACGGGAAAAGCTTTCTACCGTTTTCAAGCACTATTCGGGAATGAATCTGAACGACTACATTTACCAGCTTCGTCTGAAAAAGGCAAATTATATGTTGGAAAACGGAAGCAAGATTGTGGAGGCTGCTCTGGAAAGCGGTTTTCAGAACATCCGTACCTTCAATAAGATTTACAGGGAGTGGTTCCAGATCTCCCCTTCCGAATATCTGAGCAAGATTAGAAAAACACCCTCTGCATGAGCCAGCGTGAGGGTGTTTTTCTATTGTAATAATTTAATTCCTGATAATCCTTCGGGAGTGGAAATTAAAATTTGTCCGTCCTTTTCCGCAACAATAATATTTTCCAGACCGATGATGCGGATTTGACTGCCGTCGGGATACACCAAACAATCTTTACAGTCAATCTGACGGCTGTCCCCCAACAACACATTCCCTGCTTCGTCCGTCTGCTCGCCGTAATGCTGTTGCAAGGCAAGAAACCCTCCCAAATCAGACCATTCGGGATTGACGGGAAGGACAGCTACATGTTCTGACTGCTCCAGCACACCCACATCCACCGAAATCACAGGACAAGCCTCCAAGGCTTCGTGAGGCGGCATACAGGCAAAGGCTTCGGATACAGGGGGACAATGAAGAGCAACTTCATTACGGAAAAGTTCTGCATCGAACAAAAAGATTCCGCTGTTCCAAAAATAACCTTCCCGCAAATATTTTTTTGCTGTTTCCAAATCCGGTTTTTCGCAAAATTGATTCACGCGAAACCCTGTTCCCACAGCATCTCCACGCTTAATATAACCGTACCCCGTTTCGGGACGGTCGGGCAAAATCCCAAATGTAACAATATGCTCTTTTGCCAAGGCTTCCCCGCGCAGGATTGCATCGGTAAGCACCTTCGGCTTTCCCACAGAATGGTCACAAGGAAGTGCTGCAATGGTGCCCCCTCCCCGCTTTAAGATTTCGCCAACACCCAGCATCAGGGCGGGTAATGTCCCTCTTGGGACGGGTTCGCATAAAATATTTTCATCGGGAACACAAACGGAAAGCTCCGTTAACTGTTCCTTGATTTGCTCCACATAAGCTTCTCCTGTTAACACAAGAATATGGGCTTCATCCGTAAATTCCAGACATCGTTTTACCGTATGCTGGAACAGGGAAAACTCTTCTCCCCGCAAACGGATAAATTGCTTGGGATGAGAAACGGTAGAAAGAGGCCAGAGCCTTGTTCCGCCGCCGCCTGCCATCAATAATGCGTACATTTCCTTCCTCCTAACGAATTTGTCCGTTTCCGTAAATAATATATTTCGTAGTTGTCAGTTCCTTTAATCCCATGGGACCGCGGGCATGGATTTTCTGGGTACTGATTCCGATTTCCGCACCAAATCCAAACTCAAAACCATCGGTAAACCGAGTAGAGGCATTCACATACACCGCTGCAGAATCCACCTGCTGTAAAAATTTCTGAGATGCGGCATAATTTTCTGTGATAATTGCTTCGGAATGGCGGGTGCTGTATGTTGCAATATGCTCTATCGCCTCATCAATATTTTCTACCACTTTCACTGCCAGAATATAATCCAAAAACTCTGTTTTATAATCTTCCTCTGTAGCGGGAGTGACAGGAATTACCTTACAGGTTTCCTCGCATCCCCGCAAGGACACGCCTGCCTTTTGCAAGGCATCGAACGCTACGGGTAAAAATTCCTTCGCTTTTGCCTTATGCACCAGCAAGGTTTCTGCCGCATTGCAGACAGAAGGACGGGAGGCTTTGGCATTGACGATAATATCAGTTGCCATTGTTACATCTGCGCTTTCGTCCACATACACATGACAGTTCCCTGTTCCCGTTTCAATGACGGGGACGGTGGCGTTTTGCACCACAGCAGAAATGAGCCCCGCTCCCCCGCGGGGAATCAACACATCTATTAAACCATTGGCTTTCATCATAGCCGTTGCGGTTTGGCGGTCAGTATCTTCTACCAATGCAACACAAGAAGCGGGAAGCCCTGCCTGCTCCAAAGCGGAACGCATCACCTTTGCAATGATTGTATTGGAACAGATTGCGTCACTTCCCCCACGCAAAATCACAGCATTCCCCGATTTTAAACAAAGGGCGGCTGCATCTGCCGTTACATTGGGACGGGACTCATAAATAATCCCGATGACCCCCAAAGGAACCCGCTTTTGACCAATGGTGAGTCCGTTGGGACGCTGCCACATAGAAAGGACTTCTCCCACAGGATCAGGCAAAGCTGCTACCTGACGAACCCCTTCCGCCATGGCACGAATTCGTCCTTCATCCAATTTAAGACGATCTATCATCTGCTTGGGTGTTCCCTTTTGAACAGCCCGTTCAATATCCATTTCATTTTCTTTTATAATAGGATGAGTTTGTTCTTCCAAGGCATCTGCAATGCAACGGAGGGCTTTGTTCTTCTCTTCTGCAGAACTGACTGCCAGCACTCTTGCCGCTACTCTTGCCTCTGTTCCCAAACGCGTAATCAATTCACTCATTGTGTTACCCTCTTTTCCGGAATAAGGTTCCTTTGAAGTTCCCTTCAAAAATATCAAATAAAATTTCAGGATTTTCTCCGTTTGCAATAATCATATCACAGCCAGCACTCGTTGCAATTTCCGCTGCGGTTAATTTGGTGATCATTCCCCCTGTTCCCCGTCTCGAGCCTGCACCGCTGGCACCGCCTTTGATTTCCTCTGTGATTTCTTCCACCACGGGAATCAGCTTAGCATCGGTGAACTGATGGGGGTCTTTGTCATAAAGACCGTCAATATCTGAAAGCAGAATGAGCAAATCCGCACCAATGAGTTTTGCAACCAAAGCGGACAAGGTATCATTATCCCCAAACTCAATTTCTTCGGTGGCAACCGTATCGTTTTCATTCACAATGGGGATTGCTTCATATTCCATTAACTGGTCAAAGGTATTGGTCACATTTTGCTTTTTCAGCTCCGTTTCCAAATCCGCTTTGGTCAGCAGAATTTGGGCAACCGTTTGGCAATATTCCGCAAAAAAGCGATCGTAGATGGACATCAGCTCACACTGTCCCACAGCCGCTACCGCTTGCTTTCCCTGCATGGTTTTGGGCTTGCCCTTTAAAGACAGCTTTCCAACCCCTACTCCCATGGCACCGGAGGATACCAACACCACATCGTATCCCCGATTTTTCAAATCTGCAAGGCACCGAACCAACAGCTCAATCCGCCGCAGATTCAGTTTCCCGTTACTGTATGTTAAGGTGGAGGTTCCCACCTTTACCACAACCCGCTTTACTTCGTCTAAATTCATCTTTTTCAATCCTTTGTCAATATTCTTTCTTCTATTTTACATTCTTTTCAATAAATATGCAATAGTTTTTTTTAATTTCATAAATAAAATCTTGAAAAATTTCTAATACTATGATACAATAAAAGATGCCAAACAAACTGAATAATCCATATTAAACAAGGTGTACATTTTTCCCCATGGTAAAAATGCACACTCTCTTTCATGTACCTTTGGTTAATATGGAAAGTTTGTTTGGCGACAATCGGAGTAGTGTATTTTTATAAATGCGTCAACTTCGGTTGGCGCATTTTTTATTGTTTGGGGGTGAAAACAAATGAAAATCACAAAAACGGATTACGGATAGGAACAAAAAGAACACTAAAAAGA
>JAZNYR010000042.1:0-6859 GCA_045594525.1 Clostridia bacterium
GATTTGTTTGATAATTCCTCCTTTTACGGCAGTGCATCTGCTACCTACAAAGGCATGAGTATTTCCTCTATGGGAGGAGGAATTGCGGTAGGATATGAATGTGGACGAATTGTGAAAAAAAGCCAGCTTGAATGGAATTCAGAAGAGATGGCCTATTGCGGAGAATGTGTGGATGAAGAAGGGGAGCTTTTGCGCTGTCCTGCGGTAATGAGAGTGTTTGCGGGAGGCGCAACAGGAGATTTGCCTGTCACACCCGAACCTCCTAAGGAACCAGAGGAGAAAAAGCATTCTTACGCTCTGCTGTTTTGGGACAGTACTTTGCAACAGCCTGTTCAAAATGCCACCGTAACCGTTGACGGAAAAAGCTTTCTTAGTGACGCGGAGGGCATCGTTAAGGTAACGGAGGGGAACATACGAATTGGAACCATGACTGTAAAGACTGACACGGGGATTGATGAGACAATCACCGATTTTATGGCAATTCCTGATGCCGTCAATACGGTACGGTTAAAAACCATTCATATCGACAGTGAGGACTTTTTTACAGGCGTAAGCGCAACAGATGAGTTGATCGGTCCCGAGATTACCATGATGGAACAAACATTTCCCTTGTTCTCTGAACAAATAGAAGTTAATATGGATTTGTTTAAACATATCGGAATCAGCGTAGGGTATAACAGCGACAAGGATTCCTATGAGGTGATTATCGGGGCAAAGGATGGACTTTTGCCAAAATCCGAGGAAATTCAGGATGCGGATGCGGAGGAATGGAAAAATGTAATGAACTCCTTTCAGGAGCTGTATTCCAAGGCAAAAAAAGGAGCCTTGTCCACAGGAGATAAAGCGAAGGCGAAGAATTTATTTACCAAAGTGAACAAGGGGTTTTTCTTTGAGGTTGACGGTACTTTTGGCGGATATATGGAAATTAAGGTTGACAAGGAAGGAAAATTCAGCATCACAGACGGAGGGCTGATTTATGTTCTGGAGGGCAGTGCGGAAGTCAGCTATCCCTTCCCGCCTGCACCCTATGTGTATCTTACTGCGAAACTGGAGGGAGAGCTGGACAGTAAAATAAGTGTTCGTATTACAAATTTCTCCCTGACAAATCCCGGCTTTGAGGGCCATGGTGAGGTGGACTATGAAATCCCCCTTTCTATCGGAGTGGGATTAGGAATGAACAATGCCGTCTCCGTAGAAGGCGGTGTTCAGGGAGCGCTGGGCGGAAGTATTACCATGCCCATGAAGGACTTAACAGAAGATTCAGAAACTTATCTCACTGCAGGAGGTTATTTTGCGGTGCAGGTGCTGGCATTTGAAATGAAAAATGTATTCAATTTCAGCAGAAAGCAGTTGTATCCCCGTACAAACACTCCACGGCTGATGGCGTTTCGTTCTTATGATGAGTTAGGGTTGATAGAACGGGATGCTTCCCAAATGGAACTGTTTACGATGAGTGAAGGGCGGAGTGTTTATCCCTACAGCAGCGTAAGCTCTATACCCCTTGGGGACGGAAGAACACTTCTTGTGTGGCTGGATGATGACGAAAGCCGCAGCTTAATCAACAAAACCGCTCTTTATTATTCTGTAGTGGAAAACGGAACGATGAGCGAGCCGGCACAAATCAATAACGACGGAACAGCTGATTTTGATTTTTATCTGTCAGGGGACGGATATCAAACAGGGATTGTGTGGCAAAATGTGAACACAACACTTGAGGATACCGATACCGCGGAGGTGATGGCGGAATCCATCGACCTGTATTATTCCGAGTTTGACGGAACAGAGTGGAGCTTGCCTTTACAGATTACAAAAAACAATACCATATATGAATACAGTCCCAAGCTTTGCTGCGGAGGCGGTTATGATCCCCAGATGATATGGACGGAAAACGAGGGAAACAAGCTGATTCCCGGAATTGACACCCAAGGTGAGAGTGTGTTTTATGTGTCTGTAAAAAACGGGGAAGTAACAGATGCGGTGTTAAAATATGACAAACTACCCCTCATCTGCGAAACTGCCGTGGACCCTAACGGCTTTGTTGCCTGTGTGACGGACAAGGATGGCGATGTGACACAGGGCAAGGAAAATGTTTTGTATGTCAACGGCAAAAAAGTGATAGATAATGATACTCCAATCAGCGGACTTTATTTTCAGGATTACTTCTTTTTTACAGAGGACGGTATGCTGAAGGCAGAATCTTTCGGAGAACTGATTGATGTACTGGATATTCGTACAGATGTCAAAACGGTTTACGAACAGGGAAATGTCTATTATGCAAAGGATAACACCATTTATATGGCGAATCAAGAAATCGGTCCTGTAAAAGCGGGAATTTTTGAGGGTGTTATACGCTCCTTTGATGTGTTTACAGACGAAAACGGGGACACAAACATTGTGGCAATCGTAAAAAATGAGACGGGTGATGAGGGGTCTGGTTCTGATGCAAAGCTTGTGATGAAAAAGGCAATCCTGCAACAAGACCTGGTGCTGAAGGAGGTTTATTCCGAAACAGACAGTACAGGAGAGACCTACACCACAAATGCTGTAATTGAAAATCATACAGCCTATCCTTTGGGGTATGTCTCTGTAAAAATAGAAGGTGAAACATGCGGTGTTTTATATGAGGGGGGCGTGGATTGCCATATCCCCATAGGAGAAGAAGATACTGTGAAGGTAAGCTATCACTTACCTGACGATTTTGAAAAGCAAACCGTTACGGTTACTGTTACGACGGAGCAGGAAGAGGTGACAACAGACAATAATCTTGCCAAGGAAATCATAGGAAAGGGCGATTTGACCGTCAGCATCAAGGAAAATGATGAAAAGGGAACCGCCACTGTGACGGTCAAAAATCAAGGATACGAGGCAGTGGAAGGAGTTTTGACAGTAACAGGAGAAAACGGAGAGGAGTTTTTCACAGAAAAAATTACCGTTTCTGCAAGAAAAGAGGAACATTACGAATGTGCTTTGGGTGAAATATCTACCGTCCTTGAAAAGGGAGAAGGTTTTGCTGTTACGGCTACAGTTGAGACAGAGGACGAGCAAAGTCGGGCTGATCTAACTGATACAGTCCGTATCGGAAAACAGAACTTGAGTAGTATCGTCTTTAACAATCGCATTATCAAGATGGACAAAGGGGAAAGTCGGAAAATTGAAATTACAACATATCCCAAAACGGAACAGGTGAAGATCTATGGTTTCTCAAGCGATGACAGTGTTGTTTCCGTGTCGGATGACGGAACCCTTGTTGCAACAGGGGAGGGCGAGGCAACCGTAACATTCCTTTCCCCTTATGCTGACAATCGTGTAAGGTTTAAGGTGCGTGTAGGCGCGGGGGGTAACTCAAAAATACTGACCGCAAATTACTATGAGGATAAAACGGATGATGAAGGATATGCGTGGGTGGATGCAGAAATTGATGTTTCGGAGTGTTTTTATGACGATGATACAAAGGTGTATGTAGCACTGTATGATGAAAAAGGTGTATTAGTCAATGTACAAAGTTTTGATGCAGAGGATGAATCCGTTTATTTTTACTATGAGGTTTACGGAACAGTGCCTACGGACATGAAGGTGTTTGCGTGGAACGGACTCACTCCTATCTGTGAATTTGCACACACGGAACTTCAAAAGACTGTATATGAATAAAAAATGATATAATAAAACTGTATTTTTGTTTCGGGAGGAATACTCATGCAGGAAACAATGAAAATATTGGTAGTGGATGACGACCAAAATATCAACGAATTGATTCGGATGTATCTGGACAAGGAAGGGTATGAAACCCTTCAGGCATATGACGGTGAGGAGGCACTCAAATTATTTCAGTCAGAGGCACCCAGCCTGGTGGTGCTTGATTTAATGCTTCCCAAAACAGACGGGCTGACGGTCTGCCGTGAGATTCGGAAAATCAGCGATATTCCTGTGATTATGCTCACGGCCAAAGGAGAAACCTTTGATAAGGTATTAGGACTGGAGCTTGGGGCAGATGATTATATGGTCAAGCCCTTTGAACCCAAGGAGCTGATTGCCAGAATCAAGGCAGTACTTCGTCGGAGCGGGCATCATCAAACGGCGGGAGAACAGCAGGAGGTGGTGTATCCCGGGTTATCTGTCAACCTGACCAATTATGAGCTGAAGGTAGGCGGAAAGCAATTGGAAGTACCCCCAAAAGAGCTGGAAGTGTTGTTCTTTTTGTGTTCCCACCCCAATCAGGTGTTTACCCGTGACCAGTTACTCAATCAGGTGTGGGGATATGATTATTACGGCGCGGACCGTACGGTGGATGTGCATATTAAAAGAATCCGCGAAAAGTTAGGAGAATCTTCCTGTTGGCAGTTGAAAACTGTGTACGGAGTAGGATATAAATTTGAGGTGAAGCGGTAAATGCTAAAAGGAATCTTTTCAAAAATTCTATGGAGCACATTGCTTGTGATTTTGATTTTTTCTCTCATTGCAGGAACCTCCCTGACCTTTATGATGCAACGGTATGTGTTGGCAAGTGAGGAAAAGTCTCTCATGAAGAACGCCCAGGAAATCAGGGATTTGACAGTATTTTTGCTGGAAAACGACACCTCGGATTCTTATGATTTGTTTCAGAGAAGCTTAAATTCCTATTCCTTTCAGCTGGACAGTGCTATTTTTATTACCGATGTGCATGGTCAGGTTATGCTTTCTGCTCAACAAAACCAAAGTCCCAAGGTGGGAACGAGGCTGAAAATCAGTGAGCTAAAAACGGTTTTGGAAGGGAAAACTGTGCGGCAGTGGGGAAATCTGGAAGGAACCTATCAGGAAAAGCGGCTCAATATCATTCTTCCTCTTGTGCTTGGCGGAAAGGTTGGGGGAGCCCTCTTTTTATCCTCTCCCATGCCCCAGATTGATTTTCTGATGATAAATATGCTGCGGATTTTGCTGTTTTCCGTTCTTCTTTCTCTTGCTGTTTCCTTTGTGTTTGCTTTCTTTGCGACCCGCAGGATTTCAAGCCCTGTACGGAAAATCAAAAAGGCGGCAGAGGAATTTGCAAAAGGGAAATTTGATACCCGAATTTCAGATTACCGTGAGGACGAAATGGGGGAACTGGCAGCCGCATTTAACAATATGGCAAAATCCTTGGATGAGTTGGAGCAGGGCAGGCGTTCCTTTGTGGCAAATGTGTCCCACGAGCTTCGTTCTCCTCTGACCACTATAGGGGGATTTGTGGAAGGCTTGTTGGACGGCACGGTACCCGATGATAAAAAGGAGCAATATCTTTCCATTGTACTGGATGAGGTAAAACGGATGACCCGTCTGGTGAATGATTTGCTTTACATGGAGCGAAGCAACAAGGAAGAATTGCAAATGAGCATTTTTGATTTGAATGAGCTCATTCGTCTGGTGCTGATCGGCATGGAAGGGAGAATTACGGAAAAACAGATTGATGTGTCGGTGGAATTTTGCCGTCAGGTGCAAAATGTGAAAGCGGACAGGGACGGCATCTTGCGTGTGGTCACCAATCTGCTGGACAACGCCGTAAAATTCACCCCCGAAAAGGGCAAAATCGAGATTGTCCTGAAAGAGGAAGGTGCTCAGGTCAAGGTGGAAATCAAAAATACGGGAGAGGTGATTCCTCCTGAGGTGCTGCTTCATATTTTTGACCGATTTTATAAAGCGGACCAGTCCAGAGGAATGAATAAGAACGGAACGGGATTGGGACTTTATATTGTAAAAACCATTCTTGCATCCCACGGGCAATCTGTCCGTGCTACCAGTAATAAAGAGCAAGGAACGGTATTTTCCTTTTCCTTGTCTGCGTTGGATTCATGATAAAGTTTACATTTTGTTCACATTGTTTTAAAAATATAGGCGTATAATAATAAGAAAAGAAGAAAACGGAGGAATTTTTCCATGGATGAAAATAACAGAGAAAATCAGTGGGACACGATAAATAACGAAAATGAGCAACCGGCGGAAAGAGAACCGGAACAACCCTCAACCCCGCCTGTGTACACCGAGCCCGCTTATCAACCCTTTTACAGAGAAAAGGTGAAAAAGAAAAAGGGAGGGTTTCGCAGTGTTGCCCTTGTGTTAATCGGTGCCATTTTGGGAAGTGTTTTGGGAACGGGTTTTATGCTGGGGTTCACAAAAGGAAACAGAGGAATTGGTGGCGGACCCTCGGTCAGCTTCTATTCTGTTGAAAAAACGGAGAATACGGAACAGGTGACCATTGACAAAGAGGAACGGGTGAAAATGACGGACGAAGAAATCGCCGCCAAGGTAGGCCCTGCGGTTGTGGGTATCAGTAATAATACCACCTTCTTTTCTCAATCTGTTGAGCAGGGAAGCGGTTCGGGGATTATCATAAACGAAGAAGGCTATGTGGTCACCAATAACCATGTCATCGAGGGCGCAACCGAGCTGAAGGTTGTCTTTTCAACGGGAGAGGAATATGCGGCGAAACTGATTGGCTCCGATTCCAGAACGGATTTGGCACTCATTAAAATTGAAGGTGACGGCGGGTATCCTTATGCCGTACTTGGGGATTCCTCCGATTTAGCCACAGGACAATCTGTGATTGCCATTGGAAATCCTTTGGGAACCGAGTTTGCAGGCACCGTGACCAAAGGAGTGATCAGTGCTCTTAACAGAACCATTGAGGTAGAACAAGGGGTCACTTTAAATCTCTTGCAAACCGATGCAGCAATTAACCCGGGTAACTCGGGAGGTGCATTGGTGAATGCCTACGGAGAGGTCATCGGCATCAACTCTGCCAAGATTTCCTCCAGCGATATTGAGGGCTTGGGATTTGCCATTCCTGTAAATGAAGCCAAAACCGTCATTGAAGATTTGATGGAATTTGGTTATGTTCAGGGCCGTCCGCTGA
>JAZNYR010000043.1:0-19721 GCA_045594525.1 Clostridia bacterium
TGCGGTACGGGATTTGAGAAGCACGGTGCGGTTGGGAGTTCGGTATTTTGACCGAGAACAGAACCTAATATCCGATCAGCGATATGACTTTTTTAATAATCTATATCAAGGGGATCAAGAACAATTTCTTCTTTCGGTTCCATCCGAGTGTTCCATGATAGAAATTCAGCCGGTATTGGAATTTACGGCTTGGTTTTCGGAGCGGGGCTGTGAGCCTCTTTGGTTATGCAGACAAGGAGATAAATGGAAAACGATGGAAGAAACAGGGCCGGATTATAATCATGAGTTCCGCCAAATAGAATTTTCTCATTTGCGATATGTAGAGGAAATGGAGAATACAACATATCAAAATACTTTGGTGAATTTTTATTCCAATTATACAGGCGCAGAGTCAAAAATTAAGAATATTAGAATGCCGTCAGGGGATTGGCTGATATTACACACAGAAGAACCGGAACGAAACGGAGTGAAAATATCGATTAACGACCGTGATCCTGTTCGGCCGGAACGGTACGAAAATGGTTCCTATTATATTCCGTTAGAGGATACGATCACAACGATTACTTCAATCGGGATAAGCTCGGATACGGTAAATCCTTTTGAGGAGAGCGGATTACCAGAATGGCTTTCTTTCCTATCTTTAGACAGTAATGTAAAACCGATTCAGTTTGCAGTCCATAGAATGACGGATCTTATGGGCAGAGATATGAATCATCATGAGTTCGGATTAGAAATTACGGCAATAGAGGTCAGATTGGAGGGGACAGAATGAAAAAATGGTTTTTGCGTTTTCGAGTAGAAATCGGACTGTATTTTTGTTTTACGCTCCTTTCTCTATTGTTGCTGACGGGAAACCGCGCACCCAGTGTTTTTCCGGAGGAAGCGGGTTATCTTGGTTGGGCAAACAAACTATTGTATGGTCAGGGAAGCGGAATTTATTTCCTGCCCGGATACAGTATTTTGTTGCTTCCCTTAATGAAAATCACCAATGATATTACAGTCATTTATCCCTGGTTGCTGGCGGAAAATGCAGTGATAAACGGTTTCTTGGCGGTGGGCTTGTATCGGTTGGCGGGAATCTGGGGCTTGGAAGGAAAAAAACGGATTTTAGCGGCTGTCGTAGGAGGGTTGTATGCTCCCTTTGTGCTGTATACACAAAAGGTCATTTGTGAAAGCCTTTTGATTGTATGCGGCATCTGGCTGATTGTGTTTTTAGAAGGCAGTTTTTGCGGAAAAGTCCGACAGGGCATATATGCTGCTTTGTTGGGATTGCTGATGCTGGGGACTCATAGTCGTGAATTGGTGTTGATTCCTGCCGTATTGCTGTTGCTGTTCATTTGCTATCGGGACAGAAAAGCGGTTCGGATTTGTGCCGGTTTTGTGGTGCTGATAGGTATTTTGTGCGGTTGTTTTGTCATATTGGATTCAGGTGTTGATGCCCTGCATATAAAAAATCAAATGCTGGGACTGTTTTCTTTGAATGGTTTGGTACAGCTGGTTCTGACCCTCATTTCTCAGTCCTCCTACTGGATTTTATCCACTTTTGGATTGGCGCCTGTGGGGATCTGGTATGGTGTTAAGTTGGTCAGACAAAAACAACAAGGCTGGCAGACAGCATTATTTTCTCTGTTGTTTTTTGCAGGTACGGCACTTTTGTCTGCTTTATATATGAGCCATCATTCTAAGAGCATTCACCTCATTTACGGCAGATATAACGATGGAGCGATTGCGGGTATTTTGATATTGGGCATTCTTTCATTTTTCAAAGAGCGTCCGCCAAAATGGATTTGGGGAATTTGTGTATTGGATGTGGCGGTTACCGCCGCCTTGTACAGACAAGAATTGATGGGAATTCCTACAACGCTTTTGAATGTTTGCGGTTTGTTCTATTCTTGGTTGTTTATGTGGAAATGGGATATTCTGGCGGTTTTTCTTGTATGGGCAGCAGTCGTATTGTTGCTATGGGGAATTTTAAAAAAGAAAAAGACGGCAGCAATGATGCTGTTAAGCCTCTTTTTCCTATTTCATTTGTTTTATGCGGGAACAAACTTTATGAACGGAGAAAATCAGGCTCCCAACCTGGTGAAAATTTTAAATCAGCTGGAGCCGGAGGATCAGGTGTTGTATACAAAAGAGGACTATGTTCGTAATTTCTTCCGTTACTCCGTATACAGTCCTGCTCTTTTGCTGTCTGAGAAGGAGGCGCCTCTGCCTAATGAAGGAAATGTGGAAATTTCTTTGACCTGGTTTGAGGATCGGGCGTTGTTAGGTGCGGAAAATGAAACTTTTTTGTGGGCAAGAGATGAAGAAACTGCTCAAAAATATAGGAATTTGCAACTACCGGTCAACGGTATTGTCACCCATCCGAAAAGCGAGATTACACTATTGGAGTGTACCGATTCTAATGGAAAGATTCAGGTAAAAAACACAGGATCCTCATGGCTTTGTACGGATGCGGTAAAAGATATTCAAAAATCAGTCCGTCTGGGCATTCGTTTCTTTGATAAAGAAGGAAAGTTAGTGGATGAACAGAGATGTGATTTTGCTGATAATATGCTTTCGGGAGATGTACAAGAATTTTCATTTGTTTGGAATGAACAGGCTGAAATTGTTTCTTTTGAATTGGTACAAGAGTTTCAGAATTGGTTTTCGGAGTTGGGAGATCAGGGAGCATTGACTTTTAATAGACAAGGAAAAGAGGTTGATTATCCCAATGCAGACAACGGATTTCATACCCTTTATCCTCAATTTTTAATTAGTCCGGTTGAAAAAGACGGTTTGCCGAATAAGACGAATCTGGTAGGGTTTTCAGGTCATTATACAACAGAAAAATCTTCTTATTGCCATATCAGCATGGATTGCGGTAATAGCAAGACTTTGGTTATAAAAACAAAAGAAGGAGATCAATATAATCCGACCCTAAATGTCATCTTAAATGATTCTGTTCGGTTAGGGCCTCCTGTTTATTACGGTGGTGAGTATGTTTACTCTTTGCAAGGTTTTGAAGGAACGATTAACAAAATGACATTGGAATGTGAACCATATAATCCTTTTACCGAATCAGGTTTGCCAAAATGGATGTCCTTTTTGTCCTTAGACAGTCATTTGAAACCGGTTCAGTTTGCTGTGCATAGAATGGAAGATATTATGGGAAAATCAATTAACAATCACAATTATGGAATTCAGGTTAAGCAAATTGAAATTCGATAAAAGAAACATTTCTAGATTAGTGCAATCACAATTACGGTCCTGCAATCCGACGGATTGGGGTCATAGACGAAAGGAGAGATTAAAATGCATTTTCAGATTCCCATGAAGCAGTGGACGAAAATAGAAGAATATATTGAGAAATTACCGCAGGAAGAAACAGAGGGTTTCAAAAAATCTGATTATCTTGACCTGATGGAGCAGCTCGTTGAGAAATATAATGTATTAACGGTCTGTGACCCTCGGGAAGATTTGAAATTATATTCCCAATTGGTGTCTGTTTTGGCAGTTCTTCTTTCTCATGGCAGAAAGGAAGAATGGAAACCTCAATTTTGTAAAATGATGACCGAGGCGTGTTCTGTTCTTTCTGACGGCAACAATAATGTGACGGATTTTGAAATACCGGAATTACAGCTTTCCCTTTCCTTGATGAAAGAAAATGACACAAATGGGGACTGGGCGAAAATGTTAAGTACCGTAGAATCCGGCAATGTAAAAAATGTGCAACCGGATGAAAACGGAATGTATTCTCTTGTGGGAACGGGCGATTCTTGTTCTGTATTTGATGATATGACCTATCGCTATGGTCTTCAGTTGATGGAGTATATGGGAAGTGTTTCCGACGAAGAGGGGCTTCGCCGAGGGGGAGTCTGGTCTCTGATGACCCAATCGGCAACAGGACAGCCTCCTTTCGGTGGGTCTCAAGAAAGCTTGGGGCAACAAGCTTTGTTAGTATCCATTTTGGAATACGAAGCAGGAAAACAGGCAGAGGAAGGAAATTTTGTATTGGCAGGACGCATGCGTCGGGGTGCACATCTGGCAACCCTGTCTCTTCGGGAAGAAATCAATCGAGGTTCTGTATGTGGCGAAATTGCAGTGATCTCTGCGGCAGGGCTGTGCGGAGCGGTATTATCTGTCCGCGAAGAGTTACCCGAGCATCCGGCTCCTTGTGAGGAGGGCGGTTATGTGCTTTCCTCCCATTCAAAATTCCATCAGATTTTTGCCAATGCAGGGGGTTACAGTATCCAGATTGATACCAACGGCGACCCCACCTGCGATGCAACGGGATTGGGACGAATTCAAAAAAGCGGAATTCCTGAAAGTCTGGGCTTATCCTGTCCCTTTAGCAAGGGACAAAATCCCTTGTCTGCTGCCATTGGCATCGGTTGGGATGACGGAGAGGGGGGTGTTCAGTACCTGTCTGATTTAACCGGAATTAAGTATGCCTTATCCATAGAAGAAGAAAAGGCGGACAAGCTGAAGTTTACCATTACCTACACCGGCAATTCCTTAAAAAATTGCGGTGGTATTATGGAAACCTATTCTCTGGATGAAGGGGGCTTGCGATACAGTGCCAAATTACTGGAATCGGAGTGTAAGGCGGTATATGCCCGAGTGCCTTTGCTTGTATCGGACGGGGAACGGGAAAGTGTGATAAAGCAAAAAGCGGGACAAACCAATGTGTATCTGGAGGATTGCCGTTTTAGAATAACCACCAATGCTTCTTTGTCCCCCAATGAAAGAATGGCGGGAAACCGAAATGGCATCTATCAAATTGTTACTTTGGTTCATTTAGAGCCAAAAATCAGGATGAATTTGTCATTATGTCGGGAAAAGGAAAAGGAATAATTTCAAATTTGTATTATTTTTGATTGAAAAAACAGAAAAACTGTGTTATAATATGATATAATAGGGAAAAGTCCCAATGAAACAGAGGAAGTGAATGTATGGAAGAAAAAGTAATGCCATCTAATTTTATTCATAATATCATTGATCAGGATAACGAAAGCGGTTATTACGAAAACCGTGTCCACACCCGTTTTCCGCCGGAGCCTAACGGCTATTTGCATATCGGTCATGCAAAATCTATTTGCCTGAATTTCGGTACTGCCAAAAAGTACGGCGGAAAGTGCAACCTGCGTTTTGATGATACCAATCCCGTGAAGGAAGACACAGAATATGTAGATTCCATTACCGAGGATGTGGCATGGCTGGGCTTTCAGTGGGATGGCGAGGTGCTGTTTGCCTCCTCTTATTTTGACACCATGTATGAATGTGCGGTAAAGCTCATAAAAAAGGGAAAGGCTTATGTGTGCGACCTGTCAGCCGAGGAAACCCGCGCTTATCGGGGAACCTTGACAGAGCCGGGCAAGAAAAGTCCTTATGCTTCCAGAACGGTGGAGGAAAATCTGGATTTGTTTGAACGGATGAAGGCAGGAGAATTTGCAGACGGGGAAAAGGTGCTTCGTGCCAATATTGACATGGCATCTCCCAATATGAATATGCGGGACCCTGTTATTTATCGGATTGCCCATGCAACGCATCATAAAACAGGGGATGCTTGGTGCATTTATCCTATGTATGATTTTGCACACCCAATCGAAGATGCGGTAGAAGGCATTACTCATTCTATCTGTACTTTGGAATTTGAGGATCACCGTCCTCTTTATGATTGGGTACTGCGGGAATGTGAATTTGAAAATCCTCCCAAGCAGATTGAGTTTGCAAGATTGGAACTGACCAATAATGTGATGAGTAAGCGTAAGCTGAAAATGTTGGTGGATGAAAAGATTGTGGATGGTTGGGACGACCCCCGTATGCCTACCGTATCGGGTCTCAGACGCAGAGGCTATACTCCCGAAGCGGTAAGAGCTTTTTGTGAAACCATCGGGGTTTCCAAAAGCAAGAGCAAGGTGGATTATGCCCTCTTGGAGCATTGTGTCCGTGAAGATTTGAAATTAAAGTATCCCCGTATTATGGCGGTGGAAAAACCCATTAAGCTGATTATCACCAATTATCCCGAAGGTCAGAGCGAATTGGTTTCCATTGAAAACAATCAGGAAAACGAGGAACTTGGAACCCGTCAGGTGAAGTTTGAACGGGAAATGTATATTGACAGCAAGGATTTCATGGAAGAACCTCCCAAGAAATATTACCGTTTGTATCCGGGCAATGATGTCCGTCTGAAGGGCGCTTATGTGATTCATTGCGATGATTATAAGAAAAATGATAAGGGCGAAATTGAAGAAATTTATTGTTCTTATTATCCCGGCACCAGATCCGGTCAGGAAAATGCGGATATGAAGGTAAAGGGCGTCATTCAATGGGTTCCCGCCTCCGATGCAGTGGAAGCAGAATTTCGTTTGTATGACCACTTATTCTTAGAACCCGAACAGGTAACAGAGGACAACCTTTTGGAAAAAGACGGGTTGCTGTTAAACCGTCGCTCTTTGGAAATAACCAAGGGATATGTGGAAAAATATGCGGTAGAGGGCGAATTTGACCGTTTCCAGTTTATCCGTAACGGTTACTTCTTCTTTGATAAAAAGGCAGAGGGATGCGTATTTAACCGCATTGTTTCTCTGAAGAGTTCCTTTAAGATTTGAGGGCGGTCCAATGAGAATGAGAAGAAAGCGCCACCGCGAGGAACGGATAGAAGCTTGCGGGGCATTGATGATTACAGAGCTTCCACAAGGAGGCTGGCAGGAGATTTTCGGCAACGAAAACCCTGTGCATATTGAAATCGGCTGCGGCAAAGGGAAATTTGTCACAGAAATGGCAAAGCTTCATCCTCAAATCAATTTTATTGCAGTGGAAAAATG
The DNA here is from genome assembly GCA_045594525.1 of Clostridia bacterium. Lineage (GTDB taxonomy): Bacteria > Bacillota > Clostridia > HGM11514 > HGM11514 > SIG438. Next base: position 6,810 of record JAZNYR010000043.1, read on the forward strand.
CCTGGATGTGCTGGTTCTGGCAATGGAAAAGGCAAAAAATGCAGAGCTGACCAATGTACGGTTTGTGGGAGGCGATGTTCTGACCTTGGCAGAACTGTTCCCCGAAGGCATCGGAGAACGGATTTATCTGAATTTCAGCGATCCATGGCCCAAAAACGGAACAGCCAAGCGTCGGCTGACGGCAGACGGTTTTTTGAATCTGTATCGCAAGATGCTGAAAGCTGAAGGCGGAATCTGGATGAAGACGGACAATCGAAAGCTGTTTGAATTTTCTCTCACCAGCTTTGAACAAAATGATTTTATTTTAAAAAATGTATGCTATGACCTGCACAACAGCGATTTTCAGGGAAATGTCATGACAGAGTACGAAACCCGCTTTGCAGAGCAGGGAATGCCGATTCATCGGTTGGAGGCATATCTGAAATAAATAATAAAGTGTGCTTGATTACCACTTTTCAAAAAAACAAGGAGTGTGCTTGGAAACCACTCTAAAAAAACAAGGAGAATGGAATATGAATCAAAACAGTACAGTAAGAAAAATGGTGTATTCCGCCATTGCTGCCGCTCTCTATGTAGCAGTGACTTTGGCGGTCGCTCCCCTGTCTTATCAGGCAGTTCAGTTTCGCTTGTCGGAACTGTTGGTATTTTTAGCCTGGATTGACCCCTGGTATATTCCGGGGCTGACATTAGGATGTGTGATTGCCAATCTGTTTGGTCCCTATGGTCTTGCAGATGCACTGGGCGGAAGCTTTGCAACCCTGTTTGCGGTATCTATGATGGCACTCACGGCAAAGGGATTGAAAAAAACCCTTCCTTCACTGATTATTGCAAGTCTGTGGCCCGCAGTTTCAGCACTGATTATTGCTTTTGAAATTGTCTTTTTCACAGGAGCTCCTGAGAGCTATTGGTATTGGACAGTGATGATTGCAATCGGGCAGCTGGGCGTGGTAACAGTGTGCGGTGTGCCGCTGATGTACTGGATCAAGAAAAAACAACCGAAATTAATACAAATTTTAAAAATAAAGGAGTAATTACAAATGTACGAAGCAATATTAAAATCCGACCCTCAGGTAGCACAAGCTATCTTGGCGGAAGAAAAAAGACAGCACAGTAAAATTGAACTGATTGCCTCTGAAAACTTTGTCAGCGAAGCGGTAATGCAGGCAATGGGTTCTGTATTGACCAACAAGTATGCAGAAGGTTATCCCGGAAAGCGGTACTACGGTGGCTGCGAATGTGTTGACATCGTGGAAGATCTGGCTCGGGACAGAGCAAAAGAGCTGTTCGGTGCAGAACACGCCAATGTACAGCCTCACTCCGGTGCACAGGCAAATATGGCAGTATTTTTCGGCTTTTTAAAGCCCGGGGATACGGTAATGGGGATGAGTTTGGCACACGGCGGTCACTTGACCCATGGTAGCCCTGTGAATATGTCCGGTAGTTATTTTAATATTGTTCCTTACGGCGTCAGCGATGACGACCATCGGATTGATTATGATGAAGTAGAACGGATTGCTATGGAATGTAAGCCTAAGCTGATTGTGGCAGGTGCCAGTGCATACCCCAGAATCATTGATTTTGAGCGGTTTGGTGCTATTGCTAAAAAGGTTGGCGCGTATTTGATGGTAGATATGGCGCACATTGCAGGTCTGGTTGCAACGGGATTGCATCCTTCTCCTGTGCCCTATGCAGATTTCGTTACTACTACCACTCATAAAACCCTTCGCGGCCCCAGAGGCGGTATGATTCTGTGCCGTGAAGAATATGCAAAACAGATTGATAAAGCAATCTTCCCCGGTATTCAGGGCGGTCCTCTGATGCATGTAATCGCAGCAAAAGCGGTTGCTCTGGGTGAAGCACTTTCTCCTGATTTTAAAGTATATCAGAATCAGATTCTGAAAAATGCGGCAGTATTGGCAGAAGAACTGCAAAAGTACGGCTTCACTTTGGTTTCCGGCGGTACCGACAATCATCTGATGCTGGTAGATGTAAGAAGTAAAAATGTAACCGGTAAGGAAGCAGAGCATATGCTGGATGAAATCGGCATTACTGCAAATAAGAATACCATCCCTAACGATCCTCAGAGTCCCTTTGTGACCAGCGGTTTGCGTCTGGGTACTCCCGCTGCAACCAGTCGCGGCATGAAGGAAGACGATATGAGAGAAATTGCGGCGATCATCAATTTGACTTTGAGCAATTTTGAGCAGAACAAAGAAGAAGCGGCGAAACGAGTACAGGCTCTTTGCCGGTAATTATGATGAAAAAAAGAGGCTGTTTTTACGGTCTCTTTTTCCTTTGAAAGGAGGTGCTGTCCCATGACGATGAGCAAACCTTTGGCAGACAGAATGAGACCTCAAACCTTGGACGATGTGGTGGGGCAAACCCACCTGCTGGGAGAAGGAAAAATTTTGCGGCGGCTGATTGAGTCGGGCAAAATTCCCAATATGATTTTTTACGGGCCCTCCGGCACGGGAAAAACAACCCTTGCCAACATCATTGCAGGGCTGACCAACAAGAAATTTTATCGGTTAAATGCCACCACGGCTTCCGTTTCGGACATTAAGGAAATTGTTTCAGAGCTTGATACTTTTGAAGCAATGAACGGGGTGCTTCTTTACCTGGATGAAATTCAGAATTTTAATAAAAAGCAGCAGCAATCTCTGTTGGAGTTTATTGAAAACGGGAAAATTACGCTGATTTCCAGTACTACGGAAAATCCTTATTTTTATGTTTATAATGCGATTTTAAGTCGGTGCAGTGTGTTTGAATTTCGTATGGTTCCCCCGGAAGAAATTGCTCGTGCCGTAAACCGTGCAGTTGCTTTTCTCGGGGAAGAATTTCCCGAAAAGGAAATTCTCTTTTCTCCTGAAGCGGTAGAGCATATCGCCAACAGCGCAGGGGGAGATGTAAGAAAGGCGTTAAACGCCACCGAAGTCTGTCTGTTTTCCGTACTGGGGGCAGAGAAAAAGTGCGAAGTAACATTAGAGATTGCGGTTGAAGCCACCCAGAAAAAAGCCATGCGGTATGACCGTGACGGGGACAGTCATTATGACATTTTAAGCGCATTCCAAAAATCCTTACGGGGCAGTGACCCTGATGCAGCCATTCATTATATGTCACGACTACTGGAGGCAGGAGATTTGCCTTCTGTGTGCCGAAGGATGCTGGTGACAGCAAGCGAGGACATCGGCCTTGCCTATCCCAATGCCATTGTGATTGCAAAATCTTGTGTGGATGCGGCATTGATGTTAGGGCTTCCCGAGGCACGGATTCCTCTTGCTCAAGCGGTGATTTTGCTTGCTACGGCACCAAAATCCAATTCCGCTGTTTGTGCGGTGGATGAAGCTATGGGCGATTTGAAAAATCGGGATACGGGTGAAATCCCCTCTCATTTGCGGGATGCTCATTACAGCGGTTCGGAAAAACTGGGGCATGGAAAAGGGTATGTGTATCCCCACAACTGTCCCAACCATTATTACCCTCAGCAATATTTACCCGATGCCATTCGGGATCGGGTGTACTATCACCCCGGACAGAATAAGTTTGAGGACGGGTTGGTAAAATATTGGGAACAAATTAAAAGAAATGAAGAAAACTAAGACAAAAAATTTGCAGAAATCGGAAGATACGGTATTGACAATTTGAAAAAAAAGCGGTATAATGGAAGAGACATTAAAATACTTTTTAAAGAGGTGTAAGGGAAATGAAAACAAGTAAAATTTGGAATGCTGTTGCAATCATTATGGGCATTATAATGATTCTTTACATAGCAGCTTTGGCACTGCCCCACATGGATTACACTGCGGCAGTGCGTGTGCCTACAGGAGAGGGCGATGAAATGGAATTGATAATGGAAGAGAAGAACATGAGTGTTTTGTCCTTCTTAGGCTTCCCTGATTCCAGCAAAGAAAATGCAATCAAAAAAGGTGTGCAGACCCAGTTTGGTGATAATGATTATACCATTAACAGTGCAACCACCGGACCCTTGCTGTTGATCTTGGTTGCTGTTTTAGGGGCTTTATGTGCATTTATGAAGGGCAATAAATTTATTGCATCTATTCTTCCCCTGTTGTGGAGCATTGGCGGTTTGTTTGTTTACTTTACCAATACATTTATCCAATTGGGTGGTGTTGATTACTGGGTTCAGTTGGCTGTTTTGATTGTTGTCGGCATTTTGGCATTGGTACTGGCAATTGTTCGTCTGCCCGGTGTTATTGCTGAACGGAAACAAATCAGAATGGAAATCAGAATTACTCGTGAAAGAGAAAGAGGCATGCAGGAAGCAAGAAAAGCTGCAGAGAAATAAGAAAACAAATCATGAGCCGTACCCCTTTAAGGGTGCGGCCCATTTTAGTTTTAAAAGATTTTGTAAATCATAAGGAGCAATGGGAATCCTCAACAAATGGGAAAAATCTGGTTTGTAACAGAATTATTGTAATCGCTTCTCTATCACATCCCAAATTTCTGAAGTTTCATAGCCGCCGCTCCAGCAGGCAATCCCGGAAAGACCGTAGTGTTCTATCAAATCAATACGGGCAGAGCAGGAAGCTTCATCTTCTATCCAGATTTTATGTAAAGCGTCCTCTTCCTCATATTCTGCATAGTGCAGTTTTTCTTCTTCATTCCACAGAGTAGTCAGATTTTTTTCAGTGATGAGGTTCTGCACTTGGGCCATCGAGGCGGCAGGCGCATTGATTACCGTGCCGTCCTTGGTTTCCCAGATGCGGGTATAGAAAGGAACACCAAGGAGCAGTTGGGAGGCGGGAACCTGTTCCAGCACACCAATTAGGGCATCTTCCGTCCAGTCCAGTGCCGCCACAGGGCCTGCAATATCACTGCCCTTGGGGTGCTGGTCATAAGCCATGAGCATCAGATAATCGGTGCATTTGCTCAAGGCCTCCCTATCATAGCACATGGAATAAAAATGGCTGGATTCTTCAATCTTGGTAATATCGGCAGAAAGAATCAATCCCCATTCCTTGGCATAAAGACTACATTCCTGTACAAATTGGGTAAAGATGTCCTTATCCTCTTGGTACATATTTTCAAAATCCAGGTTGATTCCGTCTAAATTGTAATCAATCGCTTTAGTAAACAAGGTTTCAATCAGTTTTTTTCGTGTGGTTTCGTCTGTCAGCACAGTTCTGGTTTGTTCGGAAGAAAACCCGTTAGAGCAAAGCCCCCAGATTTGCTGACTTCTTTTTTTTGCTTCTTTGGCAAAGGAAGAACTGTAATAATCGGACAAATATAAGGTTTCTGTAATTTCGCTGTCACGGGGAAGCACCTCAATGTCCTTTTCATCAATGAGTTTAAACCAGGTAGGGGATACGACATTTGCTTTGTTCTGATTGTTGTAGTCCATGTCGGGACGGGAAGCATATTCCCATACCAATCGGATGGGCTCGGGGTAAAGGAGGCGGAATTTGGTATCAGAAATCAAAAAGTCTTGTTCTGCTTGCTGTGTGGTAAACAAAACCTCGCTTTTGATTTCACGGTTAGGATAACATAGGATAAACTCCGCTTTGCCGCCTTCTGCCGTCAAAGTGAGCACCAGATCCTTTATGGTTTTGGCAATGTCTTTTCCTTTAAAAAAAGGAAGAACGGACTCTGAGCGGTACCGCTGCCGTTCTCCTTCCTTTTCTGTACAAAAGGCGGTTGCATCTTTGCCTTGGGCAAAGGCGTGAAGATAGTCAAGAAGTAACGCACGGCGAATTCCATCGCCGTTTTTGTTTGCTTTTAATATACGGCAGATGACAGATGCGGCACTTGATTTTGTGACAGAGTCCGAAGGACGAAAGGTGCCGTCTTCATATAAGGAAAAAATTCCTGATTGAATAGCGGCGGAGACCAACATTTGCAAGTCCTCTTCCACATCAGTTGCGGTTTGCTGTAAATTTTCTTCTGTTTCCAAAGGCATTAGTTGATTGCAAATAAAAAGAAGTTCCCGACGGGTTAAAAAATCCTCCGGACGAAATAGTTCTGCACGGGATACCCATCCGCTTTTACAGGCGGCATTGATCGCAGAAAATTGGGGGTGCTTCGAGGGAACATCTGAAAAAATTTGCGTTTCTTCTGCATCGGCGGAAAAGGTGTTAACGAGGAGTGCACATAATTCTCCCCGTGTGATGGGGTCATCCCATTGGGATCTGGAAAAGGGAACTTTTACGCCCATTTGTTGCAACTGCTTCATTTCTTCATCTGCCCAATGTTTGGGTGTGTTGTTCCATAAAAACCATTCTGTCGGCAACAGTACTGCAGCAAGAAAAAGACAGATACAAAGTATGAATAAACCGATGGAGCGCTTCACATTACATTCCCCCTTTTTGTCCTATTCTATGAACCGGTTGTCCGGATTATGCCATTGAATAAAGACAAAGGATAAGGAATATAATGCGTTGAAGGAGTTGATGAAATGATTTATTTAGATAACAGTGCCACCACATTTCAAAAACCGGAATCGGTTTACAGGGCAGTAGCAGAGGGAATGAGATTGTATGGAGGAAATCCGGGCAGAGGAGGATACCGATTGGCATCCCGGGCGGCAGAGAAGGTGTTTTTATGTCGGGAGCGGGTGGCAGAGCTGTTTTCTGTTCCTTCCCCTGAGCAGGTGGTGTTTACCAAAAACACAACGGAAGCATTGAATTTAGGAATCAAAGGCTGTTTATCGCCCGGGGACCATGTGGTGATTGGTTCCATGGAGCATAATTCTGTTCTTCGTCCCGTCCACAGCCTAATGAAAAAAGGCATCATTACTTATTCCATTGCTTGGGCAGATGCCAGAGGTGTGGTAACGGCACAGGCGGTCAAACGGGTGATGACTCCGAAAACAAAACTGATTGTACTCAATTATATGTCTAATGTGTGCGGCAGTATCAGTCCCGTGGAAGAAATTCAAGAGCTGACAAAGAAGCAGGGAATCTTTTGTTTGATTGACGCAGCTCAAAGCGGCGGCGTTTTGCCCCTTTCCTTAACGCCTTGTTCTATGATCGCTTTTGCAGGTCATAAAGGATTGTACGGTCCCCAGGGAACGGGAGGACTTTGTATTGGTGAGGAAATATCTTTGCAACCTTTATTAGAAGGGGGAACAGGAAGCTTATCGGCAGAATTTGACCAGCCTGAGTTGCTTCCCGACCGATTTGAAAGCGGTACCCTTGCCGCCCCTCAAATTTGGGGTCTTTACCATGGGATAGAGTATGTATTATCCCGAGGAGTTTCTTCTATTTTAAATCATGAACAAGAGTTAATCTCTGTGTTCCGAAAAGAATTGGAAAGGCTAAATGATGTTCGGCTGTATCCTCAGGAAACGGAAAGCTTAGGCGGAGTGGCGGCATTTAGCGTAGCAAACTGTGACAGCACAAGTTTTTGTACTCTGTTGGATGAGAAATTTGAGATAGCCGCACGGGGAGGTCTTCATTGTGCCCCTCTGGCACATAAATCTTTGGGAACCTTGTCGGGAGGACTCATCAGAATTTCCGTCAGTGCTTTTACCACGGAGCAGGAAATAGAACAGGCAATTTTGGGAATAAAAAGCCTGATTCTATAACAAAAAATGAAATTGACAAGCGAGAAAACGAGAGAAAAACACGCGTCTGAGCGAGAAAACGGGAGATTTTAAAGTTATAAATTAAATTTTTTAAAAAAAGGGTTGACAAACTTGATAAAAAAGGTTATAATAGTTTTCGTTCACTAAATTGATAGGAGGAATTGCAATATGAGTACTTTTATGGCGAAAGCCGGTGAGCTGGAAAGAAAATGGTATATTATTGATGCCGCTAATCGTCCTCTGGGAAGAGTTGCAGCCCAAGCGGCTTCCATCCTGAGAGGAAAGCATCTGCCCACGTTCACTCCTCATGTAGACTGCGGAGATCATGTGATCATCATCAACGCAGAACAAGCTGTTCTGACCGGTAAGAAGCTGGATCAGAAGTATTATTACAGACATTCAGGTCATGTTGGCGGTCTGAAAGAGACCCAATACCGTATCCTGATGGCTGAAAAGCCTGAGAAGGCGATGGAACTGGCTGTTTGGGGTATGCTGCCTCACAACACTATCGGCCGCAACTCTATGAAGAGATTGCGTGTTTACAAAGATGCGAACCATAAGCAACAGGCTCAGAAGCCCATCGTATTAGAATAGGAGGAACAGTAACATGGCTGATACACTTTCATATTACGGCACTGGCAGAAGAAAAAAATCCATTGCCAGAGTAAGATTGCTGCCCGGTACCGGTAAGGTTACCATCAATGGCAGAGATATTGATGATTATTTTGGTCTGGAAACCCTGAAGGTTATCGTAAAACAGCCCCTGACCGCTCTTTCCCTCACCGGAAAGTTTGATGTTGTGGCTAAGGTAACCGGCGGTGGATTTACCGGACAAGCAGGTGCAATCCGTCACGGTATTGCAAGAGCCCTGCTCCAGGCTAACGAAGAAGAATACAGACCTGTTCTGAAACAGGCAGGATTCCTCACTCGTGACCCTCGTATGAAGGAAAGAAAGAAGTACGGACTCAAAGCTGCAAGAAGAGCTCCACAGTTCTCAAAACGTTAAATTCATCAAAAAACCTTGGAACTATCACGGTTTCAAGGTTTTTATTTTGTTATGGTTTGAAAAAGTACGAGAAACCAAAACAAAGCATTTTAAGGTTATTTTTGAGGTTATTTTCTGTTTTTCGGGTTACATTTGGGGTTACATTATTGTAGCCCCAATTCTTTTTTCTTTTTCTCAAGCATCTTATTTGTTTCTGGAGTTTCTTTTAACCCTTTTACAAAATCTAATGTTGCTGCAGCTAAACTGTCCCTTGTGTGATTTGGAATGAGTGATGTGTTAATTTTGATTTCATTATCATAAGTTTTGTTGCTCATGCGTTCCCTCACCTCCCTCGCTATTGTTTGTGCAATCGCAATGTATTTTTCTACATCTGATGGCAAAAGTATTATATCACAAACAAAACCTGTATGTTGCAATTAAGAATAAATAGCGTAATTAAAATTAAGCAGGAAAAAGCTAAGGTGCGTTTCGCTACGCACCAAGCCTCAAACACCCACCGGCAGTGCCGTTGGATATGGTGCGGTTTTGAGAAAATGGTGCGGTTTGGATGTGCGGTTACTGTGCAAGACCAATAACACCGCCATTTATCACCGCACATATAAGAGGTGCATGTGCAAAAAGGTACTGGAAAACACAAATTAAAGTTCGCGGGCTCTCCGACCCCAAATTTCATTTAGTTAGTAATAAAATTTTCGAGGCATTTCCGTTCCGCTATCGGAAGCACCATACGGAATTCAACCTAAAACAGAGAAAATTGCATAAAAAAAGAGGGATATTGCTGCAACAATATCCACTCTTTCTACGCATTACCTTTAATCTGTAATGCCGAACTTGGTTATAGTGTAAATATAATAACAGATTTAATTAAAAAAGTCAAGTTGTTGCGGTTTTTCCCCAATTCATTTCGGTATTTGCCAAAATATTACGCTTTTTATTCGAATTGTTCCGTTTACCTCGTATCGTTTTCTGTATGGTATTGTCCAAAGTAACATACAAATTTTGTGTAATGCGTAACGAAATGACCGATTTTTGCCTTACTAACTGAGCTTTTTTCGGGGTCGACGAGCCCGCGGTGCTTGGGGGTGGGTCGTCACAGTACCTTGACAGTCCTCAAGTCGTCCCCTTTTCCATGTGCAAAAGTTGCAACATTAGATTTTATGTGGTATAATTTCACATATAAGTTTTTATATTATACTTTGAAGGAGGATGTAGTTATGGATTCAAAGTCGATTATATACGAGGGAGCAATTAAGGGTTTCCCACTAATAAAAATTAAATCTAAAGAAATAATTGAAAAAATACAAAAAGGCTCTTTTTATATGAGCAGTCTAAAAACATATCGTGAAATGTATAATCAAAGCGGTGACGATACAATTGGAGACCCCAATGAAGGTAAGTTCGTTATACACGAGGCATTTTTAACAATTCCCGAAACTGGCGAGAGCACTTTAATAATGGATCAGGCTCTTCCTACTGTTAATGAAAATGATTTTGTATTTTGTATGTTCGGCATAAATCCCGAGCTCCACAACGAATTTCTATTCACAGAGGAACAAAAGCAAAAACTTATTGGTTTTGATGACACTGCTATGTTGGTTACAGATGTATATGAGTTTTGCAAGAGAATAGTCCATGCGGCCAATCTGAGAGGACTTACGATAAAAAGTGGTTTTGTGAAGTATTACGATGAGCATATCAATAATGTTAATATTTATATAGATTTGTTCAAAAACGGAACAGAAAATATAGTTTTTCATAAAACAAAAAAATATGAATATCAGCAAGAATTTAGATTTACAATTCGCAACACAACTGGAGAAGATTATTTATGCCTAGATATAGGCGACATTTCTGATATAACAGAAGTATTTACGACAAAACAATTATTTTCGTCAATTATTAAGAAGAAATAATAGAAGATTACAAATGATAGGTGTGGGGACTTTAGCATGAATAGAAATATTAATCCTGAAATCTTTGAATATATAAAAGAAATTGCAGATAAGATGATGAATAATCGTGCCTCTGTTATGGTCGGTGCCGGATTCAGCAGAAATGCAGAGAAAATTGCGCAAACTGATAAATATTTTTTAGATTGGAATGAATTAGGCAATGTGTTTTACAGAAAAATAAATGGTCGCGAGCCCAGAGAGGAAAGATTTCTTAATGTCTTAAAGCTTGCAGAAGAAGTTGAAGCAGCATATGGACGTTCTGTTCTAAATCAACTTATAAAAGAAAGCTTGCCGGATGATGAATATGTTCCATCTAAATTGCATGAAAAATTACTTGGATTGTACTGGAAAGATGTTTTTACAACAAACTATGATACTTTGCTTGAGCGAACACTTGAAAAAGTTACAGATAGACATTATAGCGTGATATTAAACAAAGAGGAATTAATATATTCTGTCGAGCCAAGAATAATTAAGTTGCACGGGAGTTTTCCATCCACTTTACCGTTTATCATAACAGAAGAGGATTATAGACAATATCCTAAGAATTCTGCTGTGTTTGTAAATACCGTTCAACAGACACTTATAGAAAATGTTTTATGCTTAATAGGTTTCTCTGGAGATGACCCCAATTTCTTGCAATGGATTGGTTGGATCCGCGATAATCTCGGCAAAGATATAGCATCTAAAATATATTTGGTTGGTGTTTTTAATTTTTCTACAGCAGAATTAAATTTATTAAATAAAAGAAATATTGTTGTCTTAAATATGGCCAAGTGTGATGGAATCGGAGAAAATGCACATAAGGATGGTTTGGAATTATTCTTAAATACCTTAAGTGCATTAACAAAGCCAAAAGACGAAAGTAATTGGCCTAAAGAGAATCATCACCACATTCCGTTTGAAAAAAATGATATTGAGAAAAAAATTAGAGTTGTTACAAATGAGTGGAGAATTACAAGAAAACAATATCCCGGATGGTTTATTTTACCGCAAGAAAAAAGAAAATGGCTTTTAATCAATACCGATTCCTGCGAGTTAGCACTTATGCACATCACGCAAAATTCAGTAGATGTTAAACTTGCCCTTGAGTTTTTATATGAGTATACTTGGAGATTAAATAAATGTCTCCGGCCTATTTTCAGAACAGAACTTAATGTATATGAAAAGATAGTTTTACAATTCAATCCATTTCCAGAAATTATCCACTTGAATGGTAATGAAATTACATATGGCGAACAAGAGCCTGATTCAGCAAAATTTAAGAAGAAATGGTTGGAATTGCTTTTAGATATGCTAAGAGCATATCGGGAAAACGGACTGTTTTGTAACGCAGATAAAATCGTTCAAATATTAGATGATTTAAGAGGATATTTGACAAAAGAGCAGTTGGCAAAATATAAATGCGAAATTGTTAAGTGTTATATGTTTCAATTAGAGGTCGGAGAGGCAAAAAAAGCTTTGGAATATTGGACAAGAGATATATCTCTCCCTGAATGGGAAATTAAGCGTGCAGGAATACTCATGGAACTTGGAGATATCTCTCAGGCATTCAAAATAATTTCTGATGAGCTGGCTTATATTCGAAAAGGTCATACAACAGAAATAAATTATTATAAAATTTCAATAGAGGCATATTTAAAATTGCTGGCCTCTCTTGCAAAGCAAGCATTAAAAATTAATGACAAAGAATTTGCCATCAAGACAAATGCCATATATAATCCAAATTTGGAAATAAGATGGTTTGAAGCAATATTAAAGGAACAACCTAAAACTGAATATGAGAAGGAAACTTTTGACTTAAATAGAGTTACACGAACAATAATATCAAGTGGTAATGATAGTCATATAGAGGCATATCAATTTGTAAGGTATTTTGAAGAGATTGGAATGCCTTTTAATTGCAATCATATTGTCTCATCAAAAAATGCCGGTATTGAAGCCGCTAGGCGGATAGCGCCATTTTCTGTTCTATGGTCATTGATTTTGCAAGTTAAAATTGGAGATAATAAAACGACTGAAAAAATCTGGACCAGAGAAGTTATAGCAAATATGAGAAATGACGAAATTGAGCTTATCAGTAAATTCTGTATGGATTCAATTAAGAGTAATATGGAGTTTATTGAAAGGAGTGATAGATGGCATGAATCCAACTTCACATTAGGAATTGCTGCAATTATGCCAGATATATTATCCAGATTGTGTACCCGTATGACGGAGGAAATACAGCTTGAAACTTTAGAAACACTAGATATTATATATCGCTCAAACACCCGAAAAAACTTTTTAGGTGTAGATAAGCTTGCAAATAGACTTGTTAAAAGCATGAGCGAAAATATGAAAATAAAAAATTTCGACAAGCTTGCCAAGATGTATTTACACGTACCGGATGAGATCGAAAAAAGAGAATG
>JAZNYR010000044.1:0-14389 GCA_045594525.1 Clostridia bacterium
GAAGAATGATGTAGATTGGAACGGATTTTGGTGGCTTGCCAATGATGACCGTGACCAAAGCGTGATTGCTTTTTGTCGGTCGGACGGTGAGGAAGAATTGATGATTGTTTGTAATTTCTGCCCTATGCAGAGAACAAAGTATCGAATCGGCGTGCCGGAAAAAGCGGCTTATAAACCCGTGTTTTCCAGTGATTATAAACGGTATGGAGGGACAGGAACACCACTTAGGACACTGAAACCTCAGAACATCCGGTGGCATGGATTTGAGCAATCTGTATCTGTCACCATTCCGCCTATGTCAACCGTGTTTTATCAGAAGCAGCCAGGTACGGCACTAAAGAAAATGAAAAAATAAAGAGAAGGGAAGTGCTTTTTCATGGCAAGGAGAAAAGAATGTATTGCAATGTTACTGGCAGGCGGTCAGGGGAGCCGTCTGAAAGTACTGACGGAGGAAACGGCAAAACCCGCTGTCCCCTTCGGCGGAAAGTACAGAATTATTGATTTTCCCTTATCCAACTGCGTTAATTCCGGAATTGATACGGTGGGGATTTTAACCCAGTATCAGCCCTTGGAACTCAATGAGTATGTGGGGAATGGTCAGCCGTGGGGACTGAATCGTAATTTCGGAGGTGCCCATATTTTACCGCCCTATTCCAGAAGTAAAAAATCAGAATGGTATAAGGGTACGGCAAATGCAATCTGTCAAAACATTCCTTTTATCGAACGGTATGACCCGGAATATGTGCTGGTGCTTTCAGGGGATCATATTTATAAAATGGACTATGCCAAAATGCTCTCCTATCACGAGGAGAAAAAAGCAGAGTGTACCATTGCGGTTTTGGATGTTCCCATTGAGGAGGCTTCCCGTTTCGGGATTATGACCCTGAATAAAGACGGGTCTATCAAGGAATTTCAGGAAAAACCGAAAAACCCCGTAAGTACAAAGGCATCCATGGGAATTTACATTTTCAACTGGAAGATTTTGCGTGAATATCTGCTGAAAGATGAAGAAGATGAAACCTCTGTCAACGATTTTGGAAAGAATGTCATCCCAAGAATGCTGGCAGATCAATGCAAGATGTTCGGGTATGAATTTGAAGGTTATTGGAAGGATGTGGGTACCATTGAAAGCTTGTGGGAAGCAAATATGGATCTGCTTCGGGAGAAGGATGACCCGAATTTCCTGAAATTAAAGGATTCCAAGTTTAAGATTTATGCCAGAAACTATGCCCAGCCCTCCAGCTTTATCGGCACATCCTCTGACATTTCCAATTCCTTTGTGGCAGAAGGGTGTGAGATACGGGGAAAGATAGAAAACTCTGTGATCTTTACCGGCTGTGTGGTAGAAGAAGATGCATATATTAAAGACAGTGTGGTAATGCCCAATGCCGTCATCCGCAAGGGTGCCAATGTAAAATACGCTATCGTAGGTGAAAATGCTGAGATCGGCATTAATGCCAAAATCGGCGATTTGCGTGAATATTACGACGAAAAGGATTGGGGCATTACGGTTGTAGGAAAGGATAAAAAGATAGAGCAAAATCAAACTGTAGCGGTAAAAGAAGTTTATTAAAAATATACAAATATAAAAAGGCAGGTTAGAGCAATGGAAATGATTGGCATTATTTTTTCAAATATTTACGATAATGCAATGGCTGAGTTAACCTATAACAGAACGGTTGCTTCTCTTCCTTTTGGAGGACGGTACCGTCAGATAGACTTTGTGTTATCCAATATGGTAAATTCAGGGATTTCCCAAATAGGGATCATTACCAAGTATAATTATCAGTCTTTGATGGATCACTTAGGATCTTGCTCAGAATGGGATTTGAACAGCAAAAACGGCGGAATTTATCTGTTGCCCCCCTTTGTAACGGGGCAGGCAGGAGTTTACCGTGGAAAATTAGAGGCACTGCATATCGCATTGAAATTTTTGTCAAGGCGGAGCGAGGAGTATGTGCTGTTATCCGATTCTACAACCCTTTGTAATATTGATTACGACCCTATTTTAGAAGAACATATTGCAAGCGGCTGTGATATTACCGCCATTGCCCATGAATTCCGCGAGGAGGACAAGGGAATCAAGCAGGATCTTCTCCTCCAGGCAGACAAAAAAGGCAGAGTAACAGATTTGGCAGTGGATCTGGAAGCAGATAGCGCGGATTACCTGGTTGGAATGGGAATGTTTATTATGAAGCGGGAACTGTTGATTGAAGTCATCAAAACTTCCGTTGCCCGTGATTTACATCATTTTGAACGGGAATTTATGCTTCGTGGATTCCGTATGGAAGAGCTGTCCGTTCATGCAGCCAAGTTTGACGGTGTTGTGTTGAGAAATACCAGTGTGTCAGTTTTCTTCCAAAACAATTTAAAACTGGCTGATGAAAAAATCAGAAGGGATATTTTCCGAAGCGACCGTCCCATTTACACCAAGGTAAGAGATGAAATTCCCAGCTTTTACGGAGAAGATTCCGAGGTAAATGATTGCATTATTGCAGACGGATGCCGTATTAAAGGAAAAGTGGAAAATGCAGTTTTGTTCCGTGATGTAAAAGTAGGAAAAGGCTCTGTGGTGAAAAACTGCGTTGTGATGCAGGGAACTGAAATTGGGGAAAATTGCTTCATTGACCGCGTAATTTTGGATAAGGATGTAACTGTATGCGACGGTGTGGAGTTAAAGGGTGCCACCACCTCGCCCATTGTGATTAAAAAGGGTGAAACGGTGGAATAACTGCAGTGTTTTGACTCTGACACGGCAGGATTGAAATTTTTTGAGTCGGAAAGGCGAAAACAGTATGAAACTTTTATTTGTAGCAAGCGAAGGTGCGCCTTATGTGAAATCAGGTGGCTTGGGAGATGTAATCCAAGGTCTTCCTGTGGAGCTTTCCAAGCGGAAGGATGTGGAAGTGACGGTCATTCTGCCCTTTTACCGTTCCATTAAATTTGGTTCGGATTTTCAGGTGGAGTATGTGACCTCTTTTGCCACTATGCTTGCCTGGCGGCAGGTTTATACAGGCGTGTTCAAGGCGGTATCCAGAAGCCGTAAGCTGACTTATTATTTTATTGATAATGAATATTACTTTAACCGTGACAGATTGTACGGTGATTTTGATGACGGAGAGCGGTTTGCCTTCTTTTCCAAAGCGGTTTTGGAGGCGCTGCAGCACCTAAATTATTATCCCGATGTGATTCACTGTCATGATTGGCAGACCGCTTTGGTCCCTGTGTTTTTAAAAGCCCATTACCAGTTTGGTGCGTATCGGAACATTAAAACCGTGTTTACCATTCATAATATTGAATATCAGGGAAAAATGCCCGATTCTTTTTGCAGCGAGATATTAGGATTGGGAGATAACTGGCCAAGTGTATTGCATTTCGGGGATTGTGTGAATCTGATGAAGGGTGCCATTGTGACGGCAGATAAGGTGACCACAGTATCAAAGACCTATTCCCATGAAATTCTGCATGCCTATTTCAGTCATGGACTGGACGGTATCTTAAGAGAAAATCAGTACAAGCTCTGCGGCATTACCAACGGCATTGATACAGATGTATTTAATCCGAAAAAGGATAGTAAACTGTTTGTCAATTATGCTCCCGGAGATTTGGAAGGGAAAGCGGCAAACAAGCGTCACCTGCAGGAACGGCTTGGATTAGAGGTGCGCCAAGATGTGCCTATTGTTGCATTGATTTCCCGTCTGGTAGCCCATAAGGGGCTGGAACTGGTGGAATTTATGACAAACCAGCTGATGAGCATGGATATCCAGTTTGTGGTGATCGGAACGGGGGACACCCGTTTTGAAGAGTGCTTCCGCTTTATGGAATATCAGTATCCGGGCAGAGTGTCTGCCAATATTTTGTTTGATTCCGGCTTGGCAAGTCAAGTCTATGCAGGAGCTGATTTGTTCCTGATGCCTTCAAAAAGCGAGCCTTGCGGACTTTCTCAGCTCATTGCCATGCGGTACGGTACTGTGCCCATTGTGAGAGAAACAGGTGGACTGTTCGATACCGTGCCTGCTCTTAATACGGAAACGCTGGAGGGCCGCGGTTTTACCTTTAAGCTGTTTAATGCCCATGATATGCTGGGTGCGGTAGAACGGGCGGTAGGGTTTTATCATAATCGTGAGCAATGGAATAAGCATATAAAAAATATCATGAAATATAATAGTGGTTGGAAAAATCCTGCGAATGAATACTTAGGATTGTATCAAGAATTAGCAGGAAATTAAAATTATTTTTATTTTTTGCCGCGTCTTTTCTGCGGCATTGGAAGGAGTTAAAGCAACATGAAACTTAAAAAACAGGAAATGACACAGCTGCTTGAGGAAACCTGTCTTAGAACCTTTGGCTGTGGCGTGAGCGAGGCAACAGAACAGCAGGTGTACAAAACTCTTTGTATCACCGTAAGAGATATGCTGTCGGCACAAAGAAAAGCGTTTACAGACGAAGTAACCGCGAAAGAGAAAAAGCAGGTTTATTATATGTCCATGGAATTTCTGGTGGGAACCTCATTGAGAAACAATCTGTTCCACCTGGGATTGGAAAAGGGATTTACAGATGTACTGAAAGGCTACGGGATTGATATTCAAAACCTATACGATATGGAACCCGATGCGGGGCTTGGTAACGGCGGTTTGGGTCGTCTGGCTTCCTGTTATATGGATTCCATGACCACCCAGGGTATGCCCGCAACAGGATTTTCTATCCGTTATGAATTTGGTATTTTCAAGCAGGAAATCGTAGATGGCTGGCAAATGGAATTTCCCGATGATTGGCTCAATTTAGGCGGTGTATGGCTGGTTCCCAGAACCGATAAATCCTACGAAGTGAAATTTGGCGGTCAGGTATCGGAATGGTTTGAAGACGGGAAACTTCGTGTCAGCCACCATGATTACCAATCTGTAATTGCCGTTCCTTATGATATGTTTATTTCCGGTTACAATTCCAAGGCGGTAAATAAATTGGTGCTGTGGAGTGCCCAATCTCCCAACCGTTTGGATATGAACGCATTTTCCCGTGGGGATTATGCAAAGGCATTGGAACAGGATACCATGGCGGAAGTGATTTCCAAGGTGTTATATCCTGCAGATGACCATATTGACGGAAAACGATTGCGCTTAAAACAGCAGTATTTGCTGGTGTCAGCTTCTGTACAGAGTATTATTGATAACCATTTAAACAAGTACGGTACCTTAGATAACCTGGCAGATAAGGTGGCAATTCATATCAACGATACCCATCCTGCTCTTTGTGTACCGGAACTCATGAGAATTTTGATTGACGAGCATGATTATGGTTGGGACGACGCTTGGGAAATCACCAAGAAAACCTTGTCCTATACCAATCATACGGTTATGAGCGAAGCATTGGAGCGTTGGAGCGAAAGCCTGTTCTCCGAACAGTTACCCCGTATTTATACCATTGTTTGTGAAATCAACCGCCGTTTGGTGAATGAATTATTCCAACAGTATCCCGGAGATTATGCAAAGATTGATTATATGGCGGCGATTGCAAACGGAGAGGTCAGAATGGCAAATCTCTGTTTGGCGGCTTGTCATAAAGTAAACGGTGTATCCAAGCTTCACAGTAATATTCTGAAGGAAAGTATCTTCCGTGATTATTACAATCTAGATAACGACCGTTTTACCAATGTAACCAACGGAATTGCATACCGTCGGTGGTTGTGTCAGTCCAATCCGGAGTTAACTGCGTTACTGAAGGATTTAATCGGTGACGGATTCATGAAAAATTCCGCTCAGCTGGAAAAGTTGCTGGAATTTAAGGACGACAAGACCGTTGCACAGCAGTTAAGAGACATCAAATATCAGAAAAAGGTGGCACTCAGTAATTATATTGCCAAGGCGAACGGGGTAATGGTTGACCCCAACTCCTTGTTTGATGTACAGATTAAGCGGTTGCATGAATACAAGCGTCAGCTGTTAAATGTACTGCAGATTATTCATATGTATCGGAAACTGAAGGAAAACCCCAACTTGGATATTCCGCCCAGAACCTTTATTTTCGCGGCGAAAGCATCTGCCGGTTATTTTATGGCAAAGCAGATTATCCGTCTGATTGTGGCATTGTCTAATGTGATTAACTCCGACCCTGCAGTTCGTGATAAAATCAAAGTCATCTTTATTGAAGATTATAAAGTATCTCTGGCAGAAATTATCATTCCTGCGGCTGAAATTTCCGAACAGATTTCCATTGCCGGTAAGGAAGCCTCCGGTACGGGTAATATGAAGCTGATGATTAACGGTGCTGTTACCATTGGAACCCTGGACGGTGCCAATGTGGAAATCCATGAGCAGGTAGGGGACGAGAATATGTTCCTGTTCGGTCTTCGTGCCAACGAGGTAGAAGAACTGTGGCGCAAAGGTTATGATCCCTTGTACTACTGCAGAAAAAATCCCGAGCTGAACGATATTATGCAGTTGCTTTCTTCCGATGCATTGGGTGCACGGTTTGACGATATTGTAAAATCATTGCTGACCAATTCTTTTGGTGTGGCAGACGGATATATGACTTTAGCTGATTTTGACGATTATGTCCGTGCCCAGAACGATGTGTCAAAAGCATATCAGGACAAGGATAGATTTACCAAGATGTCCTTGGTCAACATTGCAAAGGCGGGCATCTTCTCTGCCGACCGCGCGGTGAAGGAATACGCAGACAACATCTGGAAAATGAAGTAATTTTAAAAGGGGCGGGCAAAACAGTCCGCCCTTTTTGACGGTTAGGTTGAGGAGTAATAATGAGAATTTTATACGATAGCAAGCAAGCACAATTTAAAACCCCTTTCGGTTGTTTGAGAGAAAATGAAAAGTGCACCATGAGTCTGCTCATTCCAAAAAGCTGTGCCGCAAAACAGGTGATACTTTGCTTGGAGGATGAAAAAGGCTTTTCCCTTCGTGTTCCCTTCGGAAAAATTGGGGAAGAAGGAGAGTATGAGCGGTTTGGCGGGTTCTTTTCTTTGTTTCGCCGAGGGTTGTATTTTTACTATTTCATTGTAGAACAGGAAGGGAAATCTTTTCGCCTATTTCGTGAAGGATACGACCAAACCAACATGGAAGAAGGGGAGAGGTGGCAGTTGACCTGTTTTGATAAGGATTATACCACTCCCGAGGACTATCAGGGAAAGGTCATGTATCAGATTTTTCCCGATCGGTTTTTTCAGTCGGGGGACTGTGACCTGACGGAAAAACTGACTCCCTTTATCCTTCATCAATCCACGGAGGAATCACCCGTTTTTGCTCCTGATGAACAGGGTATCGTGCAGAACAATGATTTTTACGGCGGAAATTTTCGGGGAATCACAAAAAAACTGGATTATCTTTCTGCTTTGGGTGTGTCTGTGCTGTACTTAAACCCTATTTTCAAGGCCTATTCCAATCACCGTTACGATACGGCAGATTATAAATGTGTGGACCCCATGCTGGGAACGGAGGAAGAGTTTGTCACCCTTTGTCACGAGGCACACAAGCGGAAAATGAAGGTGATTTTAGACGGTGTGTTTTCTCATACGGGGTCAGATAGTGTGTATTTTGATGTGCACAACCGCTTTGGAAAGGGTGCCTTTCATCACCCTGATTCTCCGTATCGGGATTGGTTTCAGTTTCAGGAATATCCCCATCAATATGAAAGCTGGTGGGGCATAAAAACCCTTCCTTGCGTCAATGAATTAAACGAATCTTACTTGGATTTTATCATCCGTGATGAGGATAGTGTGATTGCCCATTGGATGAAGCGGGGGGCGGACGGATTCCGCCTTGATGTGGCAGACGAATTGCCTGATGAATTTATCCGTTTGCTTCATGAAAGGGTGAAGGAATTAAACCCCGAAGGGTTGGTCATAGGAGAGGTATGGGAGGACGCTTCCAACAAATGCAGTTACGGTGTGAGAAGAACTTATTTTACGGAAGCGGAGTTGGATTCTGTTATGAACTATCCCTTTCGGGACGGGATTTTGGATTATCTGACAGGGAAATTGGACGGACTCGCCTTTGCCCAAAGGGTAATGACTATTTGTGAAAACTATCCCCGTCCTGTGGTGGATTGCCTGATGAACAGCTTATCTACTCACGACACCCCCAGAATTTTAACCTTGTTGGGAGATGCTTTTGAAGGAAGTAAGGAAGAAAAAGCAAATCGCTTTTTATCTCCCGAGCAAAAGGAAATTGCTTTGAACAAAGAGAGACAGGCGGCGGCAATGCAGTTTTTCCTTCCCGGTATGCCTTGTATTTATTATGGGGACGAGGCAGGAATGGAAGGCTTTGAGGATCCCTTAAACCGCAGATGCTTCCCCTGGGGCAAGGAAGAGAAAGAACTGAGCAAATTTTATAAGAAACTGTCTTCGTTCAAACAAAAATATTTGGAATTACAAACAGGGGACACCGCCCTTGAGTTTGGAAATGCGGAAGTGTTTCACATCAGCCGAGGCAATCGGTTGCATTTGATTGTGAACCGTAGCGGGGAACCTTATTCTGTACCAGGAACCTTGGTGATCGGACAAAACACAGATCAATCAAATATGGTTACCGTTTTTGCAGGGGGATTTGCGTTGGTGGAACGGGATAGTTAATAATATTTCAGATATTACAACAAGACAAAAAATGTCGCTATCACTAAAGATAACGACATTTTTTTGCATGCTCTGATGAAGCTTTTATATTGACAAAATGATAATCTCGCCAATAATATTGATGACATTTAATATTTTCACCCATGTGGCTTTCATACTGTTGTTTTTTCCTTTATGCAGTATTAAATACATTGAAATGACAGCAGATGCAACTGACAGTAAAATAATGACAGCCTTAATACTGTCCGAAATGCTATATACAGTACTTGTTGTTGCCCATGCTCCAGGATGAATGATTTCTTTTTCGGTTACATTGGTTAAATAAATAAAGAGCAATGTTGGTAAGGTTACTATTGAAATAACCAAAGCATATAGGTCGTATGAGGTATTTGCTTCATTTTTCTTATTTTCGGTAGTAGAATTATTTGTTTCAATAATATTATTATCGTTCACAATAACTTCGTCTGTTTTTGAAATAAAATTCAAGGTTTTTTTGTTGTTGATATTTAAAGCAAATATAATTATTGAAAACATTATAAGTATAAAACTCCATGCTGTACCCCCTTGTAAAAGAAAACTGGATATGCTACCTCTACTAATTATGTATAACAAAATATCCGGAAGAAACAACCATAACCCAATTTTATTATATGTTTTTAGGGCATTAAGATCTTTGTTGGATATATCTTTGTGATTCGTAAGCTGAATTTTCACATAGATATAAATGATAAAAGAAATTATCCTCATTCATTACATCTCCGTTTCTAATAAAAAAGTGTGTGCAACCAGAGTCACACACACCGAAAAATGCATAACTCTGTTTTGCTGCGACACAAAGTTTTCTCATAACACAAGTATGTGAAAATAGAGCATGCACTTTTACCAAAATAAAAATACACACTTGTGTTTGAGATAATATTAAACTTTATGTCGCAATGTTAGTATAACATAATTCTTTAATTTTAGCAATAGATTTAAGAAAAATTTTGGGATCTCCTATTCTCTTTTCGGTTCGTCGGAAACCGCTAAAGCCTACGAAAAAAGGCAGAAACGAAAGAAATCGTTTCTGCCTTTTGCATTATACTTTCAAATCTGTCATTGCTGTTTTATCTTATATGCTGTTACTGTATTTTTCATCAGCATTGCAATCGTCATGGGTCCTACGCCGCCGGGGACGGGAGTAATAGCGGAGGCAACTTCTTTGACTGCCTCAAAATCCACATCTCCTGACCAGGTGCCGTCCTCCAGTCGGTTCATCCCTACATCAATGACCACAGCACCCTTCTTTACCATGTCACCCTTAATGAGCTTCGCTCTGCCTACTGCAGCAACCAAAATGTCAGCCCGTCTTGTTACCTCTGCCAAATCCTTGGTTTTAGAGTGGCAAACGGTAACGGTGCCGTTCTCTGCAAGCAATAACATGGATTGGGGTTTTCCCACAATGTTACTTCTGCCCACTACCACACATTCTTTTCCGCTGACTTCAATGCCGGTGAGTTTAATCAATTCCATGACCCCTGCAGGAGTACAGGGAGCAAAAATGGGCTCTCCAATCATGATTTTTCCTACATTGAAGGGGTGGAAGGCGTCCACATCCTTTTTGGGGTCAATGTTATAAATGACAGTTTTTTCATCCAGATGAGAAGGCAGGGGAAGTTGTACCAAAATCCCGTCAATTTGTTCATCCTTATTTAACTTGTCCACCAATGCAAGCAGTTCTTCTTGTGTGGTTTCCCCGGGAAGGGCGTACTCATAAGAGGTGATTCCCACATGCTCACAAGCCTTTTTCTTGTTGTTTACATAGCGGCGGGAGGCAGGGTCATCCCCTACAATCACTACCGCCAGACCGGGTGCACGGCCCGTCTTTTTTAATTCTTCCACTTCCAGTCTTAAGCCTTCCCGAATTTCAGCGGCGAGGCTTTTTCCGTCCAGTAATTTTGCTGCCATGTTGTTTTCCTCCGTTTCGTTGGTTATACTTATTTTTCATAGTTCTTTTTGGTTCGCGGGGCGGCGGAATGAGGCAATCTTTGCCAAACCCGATTAAATCCTCTCGCCCGGCATTCAGTAATGCTTTTTTTACAAGGGAATAATTTTCCCGTCTGGAAAATTGCAATAATGCTCGTTGCATCTGCTTTTCTTCATAGGTTTTTGCCACATAGACAGGCTTCATGGTCATAGGGTCAAGTCCTGTGTGATACATACAGGTAGAAATGGTTCCCGGTGTGGGATAAAAATCCTGAACCTGTTCCGGCATATAATGCATCTTTTTAAAATACTGTGCCAGTAAAATGGCGTCATGTAAGGTGCTCCCCGGGTGGGAGGACATAAAATAAGGGACCAAATATTGCTTGGTATCCTTATTTAACTGATAAAACTTCTGATAAAATTTCTGATAAACCTCCATGGGTGGCTTGCCCATGTAGGAAAGTACATTGTTTGACACATGCTCGGGGGCAACCTTTAACTGCCCGCTCACATGGTATTTGCTCAATTCACGGAAAAAGGTGGGGTCAGGGTCAGCCAACAGATAGTCAAATCGAATCCCCGAACGAATAAACACCTTTTTCACACCGGGTAATTTCCGTAATTTTCGTAATAAGGACAGGTAGTCCTTATGGTCTGCTTTGATATTACTGCAAACCTTTGGGTATAAGCACCGCTTATGTTTGCAGGTTCCAGCTGTCAGCTGTTTTTGACAAGCGGGTTTTCGGAAATTGGCGGTGGGACCGCCCACATCATGAATGTATCCCTTAAAATCAGGGTGTGCAATCAGTTTGTTTGCCTCCTCCAGCAAGGATTCATGGGAACGGGAGCTGATGACCCGCCCCTGATGAAAGGCAAGTGCACAGAAATTACAGGAGCCAAAACATCCCCGACAGGAGGTGAGAGAAAACTGTATTTCCGTAATGGCGGGAACACCCTCGGTATAAGAGGGATGATAGGTTCTCTCATAGGGCAGTGCATACACCGCGTCCATTTCCTCGGTAGTAAGAGGAAGAGAGGGCTTATTTTGCACCACATACCGATCCTGATGTGCCTGTGCCATTCGTTTGCCCCGAATGGCGTCCTGATGCTCGTACTGAATCCGCACCGAGTCGGCATAATCCCGTTTGTTGTCCCGCACCTGTTCAAAGGAGGGGAGCAAAACAGTATCTTTCGGTAATTCTTCTTCACAGGAACAGCAGTAAGCCGTTCCGTCCACATTGCGGATTTCTTTGACTCGTTTCCCTATGTTTAACTGATTGGCAATGGCGGGAATGGACCGTTCTCCCATACCGTAGCTTAATAAATCCGCCCTGGCATCCACTAATATGGAACGGCGGACACGGTCATCCCAATAATCATAGTGGGCAAATCGCCGAAGACTTGCTTCCACACCGCCGATAATCAGGGGAATGTCCCCGAATGCTTCGCGGATTCTGTTACAATAGACAATTACCGCACGGTCAGGCCGTTTTCCCCCAACTCCTCCGGGTGTGTAGGCATCCGTGCTTCTTCTCTTTTTTGCGGCGGTATAATGGTTGACCATGGAATCAATGTTTCCCGAGGAAACCAATACCCCAAGTCTTGGTCTGCCAAATTCCAAAAATGGTTCTTTTGATCTCCAATCAGGTTGGGAAAGAATCGCCACCCGATACCCTTCCTGCTCCAGTACTCTGGAAATAATGGCTGTGCCAAAAGAGGGATGATCCACATAGGCATCCCCTGTCACATATAAAAAATCAGGCCGATCCCAGCCAAGGGCTTCCATTTCTTTTCGGTTTACGGGTAAAAAACTCATACTTTATCCTTTTGTTATTTGAAATCATTCACTTATCTCATTATACACGAAAAAGTCCAATTTGTCAATCATTGAGGTTGTGTAACGGTTTATTCCAGTATGTTTTTGGGAGGAGAGGAGGATTTTTTGTAAACAGTCAGAGAATCCCCTTGGCTGATTGCTAAAAATACTTCTTGAGGAGATTTCACTCCTTGTTTTCTTAACTGTTCGTACAGCCACCCTTCATCCCGCCCAATTAACCGCAGATGAAGTTCCATGATTTCACCGTCCAAAATCACATTGGCGGTCATGCGGGAAGGAGACGGCTTTTGCCCCATATCGTGAGGGGTAAAGGGGGCAAATTCGGCTTTTGGTAAAAAGGACAGCTTGCCGTTGGATTCAATCAGAGCGAAATCCAATTGGGATAAATCAAAATACCCGCTGGAACGGCACTCGGATAAAAACTCGTTTAAATCCAGCTGGGTCTTTTTGAAATTTTCCACCAGAAGTTCCCCTTTTTGCAGTAACAACACAGGAGTTCCCGAAACAATTCTTCTGGCGGGCAGAAATTTGCAGGTCAGATGGCTGATGAGTAGTGCAATCCCGGCATATACGGTCATTGCAACAACACCGTTTAACCAATGCACATCTTCGTTTAACACCATTTCTGCCGCAATGGAGCCGATGCTGATTCCAATCGTATAATCAAATAAAGTCAATTGTTGTATTTGTTTTCTGCCCATAAGCTTGGTCAGCAAAAATAAGACAATCAGAGATATAATTCCGCGAATGACAACCGCCAAAATACTCATAAAAATTCCCCTTTCTTTTGGGTTACTATAACCAAAAAAGGGGAATGTTATCCAATGTTAATAAAGTTTATAAAGCATTTGTGCGGCTTCTGCTCTTGTGACAGAGTTGTTGGGACGAAGGGTTCCGTCCTCGTATCCTGAAATGACGCCAAGAGCTACCATTTGCCGAACTGCATCAAAACCCCATTGAGGGATTTTGCTTGCATCTTCAAATTCCAAGATTGCCTTGGGATACCCGTCGGTTAAGGTGCGGATCAGAACGGAGCAACTTTCCGTTCTTGTAATGGGAGCGGTGGGGTCAAATACCAGTTTGTCCCCCTCTGCACGGCCGCTCATCAACCCTGCCTTTACCACCGCTTTGCTACTGGGGGCAGCCCAGGCGGGAAGGGTGTCCTCGTCGGATAGTCCCACAGAGGTTGTTACAGGAGACAGGTTTTTCAATTTTGCCAATAGTACAGCAAATTCTGCTCGTGTCATAGATTGAGCGGGACGGTAAAACAGCCCGTTTAATTCTGAAAATCCGCTGATTAAGCCTTGACGATACAGATAATTTACCGATTTTTCCGCCCAATGTCCCTTCATATCAGAAAATTGATTGGAAAGGCTCGCAGGATTTCCCGCTTCCAAGGTGGTCAGCATAGCGGCTTGGGTGCCGTTTCCCACCTTCAAGGTCAGTTTATGAAATTCCTCGTCTGAAAGTTCATAGGTGAAGAAGTCCTTGTTTTCAGAAAGAGTAATGGGGACTTCTTGCTTGTCTACTGTTAAAGAAATCCAATCAAAATTCAGGTTTCTTGTGGGGGTCATGGTTCCTGTTACGATTCCTTCGTCTTCCGTTAGGGTCAGGTCCATAAAGGGTGTTTCGTCTTCAGGCCCTTTTACGGTAACGGGGATAGTGAGGGTTCGTTCTCCTGCAGAAACTGTAATGGTGCCCTTTCCTGAAAATTTGCCTGCGGTAAAGGTGCCCTTTTGGTCAATGGTGCCCAAGTGCTCAGACACAGACCAGGTAAAGCAACTGTCATCTGCCGTCACATCCTGATAATGATGCCGTGCCTGTGCTGTGAGAGATGCTGTGCTTTCGGTATTCACTGACAGGGCAGTAATGTGATTGCCTGATTGCTCCCCATACAACTTGATTTCATCCGGTGTCTGTACCGCACGGTAAAACCGACGGTCAGAGGAAATGGCACCTGAATTTACGGTGATATACACATCTTCCGTTCCGAAGGTGACCTT
>JAZNYR010000045.1:0-4098 GCA_045594525.1 Clostridia bacterium
GTGCAAATTTAATGTTGAAAAAGAAAAATGCGGTTGCATAGCTGGAACAAGACGAAATAAAAGGGCAGGTCACTTTTCAGCAAAAAATTGAGGGTGTTCTGGTCACGGCAGAGGTGTTCGGGTTGCCATCTCAACAGGAGGAGTGGGGGGTCCACGGATTTCACATTCACGAAAACTGCACAGGCGGGCATTTTAATCCGAAAAACCTTTCTCATCCCTATCATGCAGGGGATTTACCCCCGCTGTTCTCAAACGAAGGATATGCCTATCAAACTTTTATTACCAACCGATTCACCTTAAAAGAAATTATGGGCAAAGCGGTGGTTGTCCATGATAGCCCTGATGATTTTTCTACACAACCTGCGGGAAATTCAGGACAAAGACTTGCCTGCGGAGTCATTGAACAACAATAAAAAAATGAGCTGTAGCAGTTTTGCTACAGCTCATAGTGTATATTTTGCTACAAACTTAGGGTGGACGAAAAATAGTGCAGATTGGACAAACTGAACCCGTAAGGGGTTACCCGAAGTCGTATATGGATACGACGAGAGGTGAAGTTTGTTCAAAACACAAGGTGTTTAATCACAGAAATTCGTAACAGGACGAATATATCTTTCTTTTCTCCTTGCAGTTGCACTGAAAAGACTTTGTTAAACTCTTTTACCTTGTGTGGTGTGCACATTTTGCTACACCCTATTATTCTACTACTTTTTTAGCGGATATTTGCTTGATGACAAACAGTGTAACCAATGTCAAAACGATACCCACAGGTAACAGAACATAAGCATTTTGTACAAATGCTGCCAACAGGTAAACAACGAAGGAAATCAGTGCAACGGTAATTGCATAAGGCAGCTGAGTGGAAACGTGGTTGATGTGGTTTGACTGACTTCCCGCAGAGGACATAATGGTTGTGTCCGAAATGGGGGAGCAGTGGTCACCGCATACCGCACCGGCAAGACATGCAGATACGCCGATGATCAGCAGTTCGCTTGTGGGGTCGAAAATTGCGGTAACGATAGGAATCAGAATACCGAAGGTTCCCCAGGAAGTACCGGTGGAGAATGCCAGTGCACACGCAACCAGGAAGATGATTGCAGGCAGGAAGTTTGCAAGACCCGCAGCGGCAGAATCCATCAGCATTTCAACAAATTCAGCAGCACCTAACAACCCTGTCATGTTTTTAAGAGCAGTTGCAAAGGTCAAAATGAGAATGGCAGGAACCATTGCATTAAATCCTTTGGGAATACATTCCATTGCTTCTTTAAAGGTGATCACTCTTCTTGCAATCAGATAAATAACGGTAACAATCAGAGCAAGAATTGCACCCCAGGGAAGACCAACAGTTGCATCGGTGTTACCGAAAGCGGTGATAAAGTTATCTCCGGCAAAGTAACCGCCCACATAGAGCAGACCGATGATAGAGAGGATAACCAAAACGATAACCGGCAAAATCAGGTCAATCACACGACCCTTAGGATTTGCCTCTGTTTCTGCTTCTGCAGCAATATCATCTTTTCCGCTTGTGAATAAATCTCCCTTGTTCATTGCATTAAATTCATGCAGTTTCATGGGGCCGAAATCGAACTTCATCAGAATAATAGCAATGATGAAAACGAACATCAGCAAAGAATAGAAGTTATAAGGAATGGCACGGACAAACAGCTCAATACCGGAAAAACCAGTGCCTTCCGTAAATTCAGAAACAGCAGCAGCCCAAGAAGAAACAGGTGCAATCATGCAGATAGGAGCTGCAGTAGCATCAATCAAAAAGGCAAGCTTTGCACGGGAGATTTTATGTCTGTCAGTCACAGGACGCATTACGCTACCCACAGTCAGACAGTTGAAATAGTCGTCGATAAAAATCAAAACACCTAAAACGAAGGTGGCAAACATTGCACCCACACGGGATTTGATATGTACTTCAGCCCAACGGCCAAATGCAGCAGAACCGCCTGCTTTGTTAATGAGAGCAACCATAGCACCCAAGATAACCAGGAAAACAAAAATACCTGCTGTGCCGGAAACGGCAGCAATGATACCTTCGTTCAGTACATTATCCAGCGCACCGATGGGGTTGAAGTTTGCAGAAAGCAGTCCGCCCAGAACGATACCAATAAACAGGGAGGAATATACTTCCTTGGTAATGAGAGCAAGTGCAATCGCAACCAACGGGGGAACCAATGCCCAGAAGGATGCATAGAACTTGCTGACAGGTTCTTCGCCTTCACCTGTTGCAAATGCAACTGTTGCAGCTGCAAGCAACACAAGGATTGAGACAAAGAGAGTCAAAACTTTTTTCTTGTTTAAAATTTTCATCTTAAACCTCCTTTGTTTTTTTGAAATACTTCAAATCGAATACTTTTATGGTAACATAGTTATTATTGGTTGTCAAGACATTTTTCGACAATTTACTTCCTTTTTTCAGGAAGCTGAACCAGAATAATTGCAATGAACATTAGAACACAACCCGTAATCTCTCTTGCGGTCAAAGCACCCCCTGTCAGGTTCCAGCCAAAGGCAATCAGAATCACGGTGGAAAGAGTGGCAAATACCGATTCTAAACTCATAATAATGGATGCCGAGGTAGGGTCGGTATATTTTTGACCGATAATTTGAAGGGTGTAGGCTACCCCGCAGGACATAATGCCCGAATAACCGATAGCACCCCAGCAATCTAAAATGGGTGCAAGTTGCGGTTCCTCAAATAAAAACATATAGGTAAGATTCAAAACACCCGACACAAAAAACTGCAGGCAGGCAAGTTTTACTCCGTCCACCTTGGGAGAATAATAGTCAATGGCAAGGATATGTCCCGAGAATAAAAAGGCACAAATAAGGGTTAAGACATCCCCTTTGTTTATGGTAAAGGCAGAGTCAATGCACATCAGATACATTCCCACCGTTGCGATAAGAACGGAAATTACAATTGTTATGGAGGGTCGTTTTCCCATAAAGAGTCCCAAAATAGGAATAATAATCATATAAAGAGCGGTGATAAAGCCGGACTTTCCGGGACTGGTGTAAATCATACCCGCAGTTTGCACTGTGCTTGCAAGACAAAGAAAGATACCGCAAACAATTCCGCCAATGAGCAATTGTTTATCAAATCCCTGCACGGGGATTCCTTTTCTTTTTTTATTGTTATCCAAAAACAAAATAACAGGAACCAAAACAAGAGCTCCCAGTATACACCGCACGCCGTTAAAGGTCACGGGGGAGATAAGCTCCACACCCTTGCTCTGGGAGATAAAGGAAATTCCCCAAACCAAAGAGGTCAGAAGGAGAATTAAATTTCCTTTCAATTTCGTATTTTTCATTCGTATCAACCTCCACAATATTCTATTTTAACTTGATTTTTACAGATAGTCAAGAGAAAAAGAAGATTTTGCTTGCAAGATATGACAAAATATGATACAATAGATTCAATACATTTGAAAAAGGAAGGTTGATTTCATGGCGAACGAGAACAGAAGCAGCTTTACAGGAAAAATCGGTTTTGTACTGGCGGCTGCAGGGTCAGCTGTTGGTTTGGGTAATATCTGGAGATTTCCTTATCTGGCGGCAAAATACGGCGGCGGGATTTTCCTGCTGGTTTATATTTTATTGGCAGTATCCTTTGGCTTTGCTTTGATGACAGCAGAAATTGCCATTGGCAGAAAAACGGGGCTGAGTGCAATCGGTGCTTTTTCTTCTCTCAAGAAAAAATACACCTTTATCGGTGTGTTGGCATCTGTGGTTCCGGCAATTATCTTGCCTTATTATTCCGTCATCGGCGGATGGGTCACCAAGTATTTGTATGCTTTTGCAACAGGTGGTGCCGCAGCCGCAGCAAATGACGACTATTTCGGCGGATTTATTTCGCAGACTGCAGAACCTGTTTTGTGGTATGCTGTTTTTATCGGCATTACTGCATTGATTGTTTTGTTCGGTGTAGAAAAGGGAATTGAAAAAGTAAGTAAAATTATGATGCCTGTTTTGGTTGTCCTGTCTCTCTTTATTGCCATTTATTCCATCTGTATGCCGGGAGCAATGGAAGGGGTAAAATATTATATTATGCCCGATTTCAGCAAATTTTCCGTTACCACCGTGCTTGCG
>JAZNYR010000046.1:0-2679 GCA_045594525.1 Clostridia bacterium
ACATCAGTGGGAATAAATGCCTTCTCTCTGGGAGAATACCAACGGATGCCCTGGGCTTCCAAAAGGGTATATACCCCGTACAATCCGCCTACACGGCCGTCCCCGGTAATATGTAACGCATTGCCTTTTTGCTCAATAGAAAAGGTTTGTCCATCTCCCAATGCGCTGTCCAGATAAATGGTCATATCTCCCGCATGGTCGGCTACCTTTGCTTCCAGTCCCAGCAAATTCAGGTGATTTTCCAGTTCTTCTGCGGCAAAGGATAAGGTGCACCGTTTTGCCTCCTCCTGATTTTTTCTGAAATCAATGGAATCTTCACTGTGCGCCCAGAGATGATAATACTCTGTGGCATTTTCAAATGGTAATATAATATGAATCATAATGATCACGCTCCTCTATTTCATTTAATGGCATCAATATATCACAAAAGGAAAACTTTGTCAAGCAACAAGCCTTGGCAAAAGTATTAAGTTTCTGTTACTTCGACAATGTTTTTGCCAGGGTCAGGGTTTGCTTCAAAGCAGACTCTTTGGGAATCCCTGCCAGTCTTAATTTATGGGCATAAGCCAACAGCTCGGAAAAGGTTTCGTCAGGCTTAAGACCATGTTCAATCAAATCCCGCCCTTGTACATAGGGTCTTTCCATATACTCTTCAAAGATTTGAAGACGCTCGAACAAAAAAGTTTCTGTATCCTTGCAATCAACAGGGGGAAGTTTCCCTAAACTGTCGCACAGAGCAAGGTGAATTAAATCAACGGACTCTTTAGCACGGTCAAACAGTTTGTTGGTTGATTTTACAGAAGACTTGGCTTGTGCCATCACATTGGGTTTCATGTGCAGTTCCGATAAATTCAGCACATATTGAATCAATGCCGTTTCATTGGTCAGTCTTTTCAAAAAGGAATGAATCATAGGAAGGCCTGCTGTTTCGTGATGATAGGCATGAATCACTCCGTCTTTTTCTTCCGTGGTGATGACCTTTCCAAAATCATGCACCAAGGCAGTCAACATAAATCCGATAGGATTTTTCACAAGGGAGCGGCGTTTTGCTGCTTCATCCAGCACCATCATACTATGAGTCCACACATCCCCTTCTGCATGATGCTTTTGGTTTTGTTTCACCCCGATTAACTGCTCCGCTTCGGGAAACCAATCCTTTAATTGATTCATTGTCTTAAGATTTTCAAAAAATAAAGAAGGGTTTTGGGCTTTTAAAAGCGCTTTACAAAGTTCTGCAAACACCCGTTCGGAAGACAGGGATGTTACATCAATCTGACGGCAAAGCTGAATCGTTTCCTCTGCAATGGCAAACTGAAATCGGGCGGCAAACTGTGCTCCCCGAAACACCCGAAGAGGGTCTTCACAAAAGGCATCATCGTTTACATGACGGAGTACTCCTTTTTGCAAATCCTCTCTCCCATTAAAATGGTCAATGACTTCTCCCGTCAGCACATCCATCATCATTGCATTCACGGTAAAATCTCTTCGTCGGGCGGCTTTTTCTGTTCCCAAATGCGGGTCAACACTAATTTTAAAATCACGATGTCCCCTTCCCGTTGCCTGTTCAGAACGAGGAAGGGCAATATCCAAAGAACAACCCTTGATATTGTAAACACCAAAGCTTTTCCCAATTTCTATCCGAGTTCCCACCGAATCTAAAATTGCTTCCAATTTCTCGCAGGAAATGCCGTGAACCTCAATATCCACATCCTTGTTTTCTATTTGCAAAAGACGGTCCCGCACATACCCGCCTACATAATAGGTCCGTCCGCCTTTTTTCGCTACAGCTTTTGCAATTTGTTCCGCATAAAAAAAAGCTTCCATTCTCCCCTCACCTCCATTTTAAAAAGGAAATCCGCCTAAAACCCTTTTGTTTCAGGCGGTAATCATTAAAATAATGTGAGCAACTCGGAAGGGTGGGAAATGATCAGATCGGCTCCGTTTTCCTCCAATTCTTCCCGCTTGCGAAAGCCCCACAAAACACCTACCGTGCAGGCGCCCAGGGCTTTTCCTGTTTGCATATCAACACTTGTATCCCCCACATATACCGCTTCCTCAGGTTTCACATTAAATTCTTTTAACACATTGTTTGCCCCTGTGGGATCAGGTTTAATGGGCAATCCCTCCTGCTGACCGCAACTATAATCAAACAAGTCATTCCCAAACAGTTGCTCCACACACAGCAGGGTTGTAGCATGGGGTTTGTTTGTCACAATCCCAAGCTTTAGCCCCCGCTCCTTCAGGGCCTTTAAAAGGGGCATCATTCCCTCGTAAATTTCGGCAAGATAAATGGGGTTTTGATTATAAATTTCACGATACTGGGCAATCGCTTTCTGAAAGATTTCCTCGTCATCGCAATTCTGCCAAGCTAAAATACGGCGAATCAGAATATCTGCTCCGTTTCCGATGAGATATTTATAGTCGTTTGCGTCCTCGGGAGCCGTAAGCCCCACCGCTTGCATGGCTTTCTTTGCACAATAGGAAATATTTTCCAAAGTATTCACCAAAGTGCCGTCAAAATCAAACAAAACTGCCTTATACATATCCATTCCTCTTTTTCTGTAATTTTCTCTTATTATAGCAAAAAAAGAGGAAAAAGTCAATGAAAATGTTCTACTCTGTTTCAGGAAGAAATGCCCCAAACTTGACAAATCAAGCCAATCATGGTATAATGAACGA
>JAZNYR010000047.1:0-5241 GCA_045594525.1 Clostridia bacterium
GGTCTTTGTACAGAGGATTTAAAAGAGGAGGATGTGGCGGCAGGGCCCATCCATCCTGCCTTTGGCGAACTGGTGGACAGCACTTTGTATGACAAAAAAGTGCGGAACTTTTTAAAAGAGAAAAAGACGGAGGGGCACACCCTGGTGATTTCCGCCCCCAAACAGGAGCAATCAAAACTGGCGGGACATAAAAAATCCAATCTGATTGGTTGGAAACGGGAGTACGGGCTGAACCGTGTTTCCTTTTTGGAAAGTGAAACCCTTTCTTTTTTGTTAGAAAAGGAATAAAAATCCGTCAAAATGTAAATAATTTGTAACAAACAAAAGGGTTGTAACATTTATTTCTTGTTAAAAATTACAGATTTTTTCCAAATAAGATATTTTTTTCACAAACCCCTTGCATATTTTTCTATTTTATTGTAAAATAGAAGTAAGCGAATTTTATTTTAATTATTTTTTAGGAGGTAATTCTAATGTCAGTAAAAGTTGCTATTAACGGATTCGGACGGATTGGCCGTCTGGCATTCAGACAGATGTTTGATGCAGAAGGATATGAGGTAGTTGCAATCAACGACC
Organism: Clostridia bacterium; assembly: GCA_045594525.1. GTDB lineage: Bacteria > Bacillota > Clostridia > HGM11514 > HGM11514 > SIG438. Next base: position 577 of record JAZNYR010000047.1, read on the forward strand.
TGACAAGCCCTGATATGCTTGCACATCTGCTGAAGTACGATTCTTCTCAAGGCAGATATAAGTACTGCGACAGCGTAGTTGCCGGTGAAGATTCCATTACCGTAAACGGTAAGACCATCAAAATTTATGCAGAAAAGGATGCTAAGGATCTTCCTTGGGGTCAGATCGGTGTAGATGTAGTGCTGGAATGCACAGGCTTCTATACTTCTAAAGACAAGGCTTCTGCTCACATCGAAGCAGGCGCTAAGAAGGTTGTTATTTCTGCTCCTGCAGGAAACGATCTGCCCACTATCGTTTACAATGTAAATCACAACGAACTGAAAGCTGGAGACAATGTAATCTCTGCGGCTTCTTGTACCACAAACTGCCTGGCTCCCATGGCTAAGGCTCTGAACGACTATATGCCCATCAAGAGCGGTATCATGAGCACCATTCATGCTTACACCGGCGACCAGATGACTTTAGACGGTCCTCAGAGAAAGGGCGACAAGAGACGCTCTCGTGCAGCTGCTGTTAACATCGTTCCCAACTCCACCGGTGCTGCAAAAGCAATCGGTCTGGTTATTCCCGAACTGAACGGCAAGCTGATCGGTTCTGCACAGCGTGTTCCCACTCCTACCGGTTCTACCACTATCCTGGTAGCTGTAGTAGATGGTAAAGCAACTGTTGAAGGAATCAATGCTGCTATGAAGGCTGCTGCTAACGAATCCTTCGGTTACACTGAAGACGAAATCGTATCCAGCGATGTAATCGGCATGACCTATGGTTCTCTGTTCGATGCAACCCAGACCATGGTTGTTGACAACGGTGACGGAACCAGCCAGGTTCAGGTTGTATCCTGGTATGACAATGAAAACTCTTACACCAGCCAGATGGTAAGAACCATCAAGTATTTCGCTGAAGTATAATAAAGCGTAACACAAATCAAAAAAACCGCTGAGTCAATCGGCGGTTTTTTGTTTTTCTTAAATTTTTTTGTTCTCCCTATTGATAAATCGGAAAAAATGTAGTATAATAATGGAGTAACCTTAATTTCAGTCCGCTTTGGCGGTTGAAATACCAAAGTCGCACAGCCGGGGAGGTAGCGGTGCCCTGAACTTGCAATCCGCTGTAGCAAGGGTGATGTTCTTTCTCGGGTTATACTTGTATGGCCAGTCCTCCTGAATCGGTGTTGAGATTTGGGTCCTGTGCAACACATGGTCTGTGAACCTCGTCAGGTCGGGAACGAAGCAGCGATAAGCAGTCTGATGTGTGTGCCTCAGGGTTGCCTGAGTTGAGTCGGTTCATGGGGCAACGCATGGAAGTATAATTCAAAAAAGAGCGTGCGGCTTTTTTTAAAAAAAGAAACAGAGGAGTTTCCAATGGAATATCAGGCTTTGTATCGGAAGTGGCGTCCTTCTACCTTTTCGGAAATTGTAGGGCAGGAGCATATTACAGCCACTTTGCAAAACGAAATCAAATCAGGAAAAATTGCCCAGGGGTATCTGTTCTGCGGTCCCCGCGGAACGGGGAAAACCACCACCGCCCGTGTTCTTTCCAAGGCGGTCAATTGCCTGCAGCCTGAAAACGGCAACCCATGTAACAAATGTCGGGTGTGTCAGGGCATTGCAGACGGAAGTCTTATGGATGTTGTGGAAATTGACGCGGCAAGTAACAACAGCGTGGAAAACATCCGAACCATCAACAGCGAGGTTTCCTATCTTCCCTCGGGAATGAGCTATAAGGTGTATATCATCGACGAGGTACATATGCTGTCTATCAGCGCCTTTAATGCCTTGTTAAAAACATTGGAAGAACCCCCCTCTCATGTAATTTTTATTTTAGCTACCACAGAAAGTCATAAAATCCCCGCCACAATTCTTTCTCGTTGTCAGCGGTTTGATTTTAAACGGGTCAGCCATGACCCCATGCTGGAAAGACTCCAAATCGTGGCACAAAATGACGGGATTTCCATTTCGGAGGACGCCCTGTCGCTCATTATGAAATCGGCAGACGGTTCCATGCGGGATGCCTTGTCGTTGCTTGACCAATGTGCATCGGGGAGAACCGAGGAAATTGATGCAGACTGGGTCAGAACCGTTACAGGGGGAACGGACAGCAGCCACATCCTCTCATTAGGCGGAGCCATTTTAAATTACGAAACGGAACAGGCGCTAAAGCTCCTTCGCCAAGCCTTGTCAAAGGGCTATGAGCCGGTTCGTTTGCTGGAAGGCCTGATGGAATATTGTAAGGATTTGATTGTGTGTAAGATGGGCGGTGGCTCGTCAGAACTCATTGATATGCCCGCTACAGAGATTGCTCTGTTGTCCCAACAGGCAGAGGGCGTATCCATGGCACGGTGCTTAAATGCCATGGAGGTGCTGTCAAAGGCATACGAAACCACCCGTTGGGCGAAAAATACCCGATTGATTTTGGAAATGGCGTTGATTTCCTTAAGCCACCCCAAGGCAGAAGAAACCAATCTTCTTTCCCGTGTGGAACGGTTGGAGTCTATGATGCAAGGGGGAGCCGAGCCAAAAGCGGTGAAGGTCCCCGTTCCCGAAATCAAAGAAACGAGAGAAATACCAAAATCAGAAGAACCGCCAAAGAAGGCGGAGCCTGAAAAGTCGGTGCAACCCGCACCTGCTCCCGCGGAGGGGCAAAGGGCGGACTTGATGCCTTACTGGACCGATATTTTGCAGGAAATCGAACGGGGAGGAAATCCTCTGTTAAGCGGTGCATTGCGGTCGGGAGAGTTTCGCGTCAAGGGAGATAAGCTGTACTTATTGGATTTGCTTCCCATGCTCGATACCCCTCAGAATAAACTTGCGGTCAAACAAGCGGTCAAGGAAGTGTGCGGTACGGAGATCAATGTGATTTTTGTCCCCTTGGGACAGTCCATTCCCGAGGATGCACCCCAAGAGGAACAGACCAAGCGGGACCCCTTGCAGGAAATGGCAAATCAACTGTCAGATAAAATCAATATTATTTCATAGAAAAAGGAGAATCAGAATATGGCAAAAGGCAGATTTCCCGGAATGCCTATGGGTGGCGGGAATATGAACAACATGATGAAACAAATTCAGAAAATGCAAAAGGAAATGGAAGAAACCCAGAATCAGCTTCAGGAACAAACCTACGAAGCTACTGCAGGCGGCGGTGCGGTAAAAGCGGTAGTTTCAGGGGAAAAACGGCTGACCGAGATTCAGATTGCCCCCGAAGTGGTGGATCCTGATGATATCGAAATGCTGGGCGACCTGATTGTAGCAGCGGTAAACGAAGCATTGACCAAAGCTGAAACGGATGCAGTATCCAAGATGAGCCGATTTACCAGTGGTTTGGATATGAAGGGACTGTTCTAAAGATTACTATGAACGCACAGTCAGAATATTTGAAGTATCATGAATTTTGTAAACTGCTGGGTACAGACAGGGAAAATTCGGAAGCAGAAAAGCTGTATATAGAAGCAGTCAAGAGGGGCGAACTGGAAAAACCCGTGTCAATTGAGCTGATTGAACGGTATTTTCCTCACATAAAAGAAGATGTCATTGCAGCTGCCAATGAGCTTATGAAATATCCTCTGGCTGTCAGATATATGAATTTTTTGAGGGTTTCCTATTTTCAATTAAAAGATGAGCAGATTCCTTTTCTGACACACGAGGAAGGCAATCTGATGCGTAATTTCGCACCGATTTTGTCTCTCCTTGAATATACTGTAACAATGGAAGAAGAGATGAAAAAAAGGGGAATCGGCCAGGTTACGGCAGAGCGAATCAGATTTTCTTTTGAAAGAGTCCTTATGGATCACAAAAAAATATATGGGTATTACGGCTTGAGAGAACATATTTATATGTGGCATCGGCATTATCTGATTCCCGATCTTTTCCCCATTGAAAATCTGGAGTTTGAAGTAACGGGTCTGCCCGACGAGGGAACCTATTTCAGAAACAAAAGCACAAAAGAAATCATCTTACTGCTTGATGTGACCCAAAACCCTATGGAATATCTGGGATATACCGTAAAACAGGGTGGTGATCGGGACAAGGCAGTTATCTTGCCAAAGCCAGAATATGAGCTTTGCTTATCTCCCGGAGATGATGTGATCAGCGTACACATACCGGATGGAACCAAGCTGGATTGCGAAACCTGTAACAACACCTATCAAAAGGCATTGGCGTTTCTCTGCAAAACCTTTCCGGAGAAGCAGTTTAAAGCCATGTATTGCAGGTCCTGGCTGATGAATCCGGAGCTTAGGGAACTTCTAGGGGAGCAATCAAACATTGTGTCCTTTCAGAGCCACTATGAGAAATTTCCCGTGAAAAGTACGGGGCAGGAAGTGTTTTTGTTTGTGCACCAGAAACCCTTTGAAAACTATGAGGATTTGCCTGAAAACACAAGCCTTATGCGAGGAATCAAAAAGAGGTATCTGGAAAACAGACCCATTTATGTGCACGCAGGGATACACTTATTTGAGAAGAAATAGAATTTTAAGGAGTTTTCAAAGAGGCTGTAGCATCATGCTACAGCCTCTTAATTTTTATGTTTATCAACCAAAATCGTGACATGGTCCTGCTTTAAGGTTATATTTTTCAAAAATTCTTACAATTTCTTCTACAATTAAAAAATCGTTGTTAGGGTCATAAAAATCCGTTTTGGTATGCAAAACATGTTGAATTTCTGATAAGA
>JAZNYR010000048.1:0-3562 GCA_045594525.1 Clostridia bacterium
ATCATTTACTTTTACTACATCTGCTTTCTTCAATCCTTCTCTCGCTGCATCAAAGCTGTTTTCAGCCAGGTTCATGTTCGGGCTGAGGTTCTTGTAAGTACCGTCTGCCTGCATATATGCCAGAGTTTTGCCTGCCATACCGGGTAATACGATCTTAACAATTTCAGAAGAGTTGATTACCTTATCTTCTGCGCCCATAGTAAGAACATTGAAGTTTTCACCGCTCAAGTTCTTAGAAGGAGTATTTCCTAATACAGGAAGCTTAAAGGTTCCGTCCCAACCGTCAGCGCTTAAGATAGAATCCTTTGCGATTTCGGTAGTAACAGTTCCATCTTCCCCTTCATAAGTGAATGTGTAAGCAGGCTGTTCTTGTTCAGGATCCATGTTCAAAACAAATTCAGCATCTTCTTTTACATTGAATTTTGCTTCGGACAGGTCGTAATTGATGGTTGCTTCACCGTCTTCGGTAACATCCATTTCGGTAACCAATTCATACTTCAAACCGTCAACAATATTTTCTAATGTAGAAATCTGCTTGTCAACTGCATACTGAACAGCATTTTCATTTGCAGCCAGTTCTTTTGCTTTTGTGATTTCAGCATCCAGTTTATCAACAGCTTCCTGAGAGAGCTGACCGTAATCTTCACCAACCAAACCTTTTGCATTTTCAAGTGCAGTTTCTGCGTTTTCGATTGCAGTGTTCAGTTCAGTTACATCAGCAGGTTCTACAGGAGAAAGAATCAATTTGATATTGGTATTCCAGTTACCGAAACCAAGGTATCCAGTAGCACCATACAGATTATTTAATCTTTCATTGTCAACTTCTTCATTGGTATATGCATATTCGTAAACAGGAGTTGTGAAATCATCAAGATACAGAACCCATTTTACACCGCCGTTTGCAGCATCATATGCACCAACACCTACGGTATATTCCTTACCAAATTCGATGTTTTTATCTGTAAAGCTACGCAACAAGGAAGCGCCGCTGCTATAGCCCGGATAGAATTGGGCTTCATTCTGATGAGGATGCATGAACCACATGTAACCTGCGTTGTCGGAACGCCACATCAGATTTGCCTTCTTTGTTCTAAAGTTGATATAGGTTCCCAGTTCATTGGTTGGGATGGTCTCATCAACCAGTTCTACCTTCATCTTGAATACAAAAATCTGATTGTCAAACATCGCGTTTCCGTTAGGATACTCTTCAGTTTTCTCCCCGGTATAATAGAATTCAGCACGGTTTCCGATGATAACAGAACCGCTGTCGAATTCGATTGTTCCTGCTTGTAAGCTGGGAGTATTGGTCCAGTGCTCTAAATTGTCATCTGCCAGGATATCCTTAATGGAATAGAATTCCATGGATACATTTTCGCTGGATTTGAGCATTTCAATACTGATATTCAGCTTACTTAAAATTTCATCAATCTGATACTGCAATGTGCTGTCACTATTTGCCAGAGCTTCCGCCTGTGCAATGGTAGCATTCAAAGAATCAATTGCACTCTGAGGATACTGACCTACTTCAGTTCCAGCTACAGCATTTTTCAGAAGAGCTTTTGCTTCATCCAATGCATTACCTAATTCGGTCAGGTTCAGGGCACTTCCCTTTCTGACAGCGATGGCAGGAGACATTACGCTTTCCCCTCTTCTCATGGTTGCATCGTAGGGAACGATCTGATACTTCAGATAACGGCCTGCATAGTCATCAGTAATATCAAATTCTTTACCTTCTACACAGAAAATCTGTTTAAACTCACCGTCAGCACTGTCAGAAGAATACCAATAAATCTTGGTATTTCCTTCTTTGTCTCCGTCTTGATCTGCGAAGGAGTAAGAAGCGGTAATGGTCTGATTGGATACTGCGATACCGGAAATTACAGAGGAATTTACGGTTACAACAGGCTTGTTAGCGCCTTTTAATTCAGTCTTCAGACCAATTTCGTCAAAAGGAATTTCTTCAAATCCGGGAGCTTTCGCCTGAATTTTATCCAAAGCACCGGGTGCCAAAGAAAAGTCTTTGTTATCAAAATCAACAAACAACGCTTTTTGTTCATCGGTGATTACATCAGGTGTGCCTTTGAAGTTATAGTTATTATAAATATCTGCCAGACAGTTGATGTCGGTTGCACCTAACATCACATTATCGTGAATTTTGTTGGTTCTTTCCTGTTCCAGGTTTTTACTCAAATACTCTAATACGCCTTTATAATCTTCGGCGTTATATTTTTCCATTACAGCTTCGTAGTTTTCCTGACTGTACTGTTCCAGTGCTCTTGACATGAGAGGATGGTCTTTGTAGTGTTCCTTCCATTCATCAGACCAGAGCATCTGCCATGTTTCTTCGCCCTGTGCGGAGTTATTGGCATCACTGCTGAATTTTTCATTACGAATTCCTGCATGATACAGGAAAACAGATACCGCTGTTCCTTCAGGAATATTAACACCATAGTACTTCCAGTACTTTTCTTTTGCAGTCCAGTTTCTCATAAGCAAACCGCTGGTCATTCTGCCGGGTTCTGTACAAATGGAAATGTTACCCCACAAATCAGTAAATTCAGCACCGTTTGCAATGGTAGAAGAACCTGCACCGCCGGTTTTAGCACCGCCGTTTACAAAAATGTTACCGTAGATTTCGCCACCGGTAGAAGCATCGTCGATGAAAATACTTACAGCATGGTGACCTGCCAGATAATCTGAAACAAATCTGCTACCGTTATTTTCGAAATAGTTATAACGAACTACATGGCCCATAGAATCCAGTTCACGGCCCCAGTAGATGGCACCGGCATCTGTTAAGAGCTGATCTGAGTTTGTAATTTTGTTATACTGAACAGTAATGTCGTTGGAATTCATCATTATGATTGCACTATTGTTCAAGTCGTCAATTTCGTTGTATTGGGCAGTATCACCTACAGCACCATTGAAGGAAATTGCATAACGGCTATCCTTATCAGAAGCCATGATACCAACATTATAAATTAAGTTGTTTTCGATAATGTTATTGCTGTGAGTCAGATTTTTTCTGTCTCCGCCTTTTACCAGAACCCCGCCTTTTGCAAGAGAGTAGAGCTTACATCCTTCCACCTTGGAATTGGTACAATTGTGCAGTTCTACACCGCTGGAAGAGGTATTGGAAATATCAGCACCGGAAACGATTACATTGTCACAGTTGGTCAATACAACAGGAGTTTCAACGGTGTTCATAAAGTCGATTCCATCAAAAGTCAGATAAGAAGCTCCCTTAACAGAAATCATATTCTTCTTTAAGGTAGAAACAACCATTTCAGCATCTTCTACATCACCTTGAGGATAGAAGTACAAAATACCGTTTTTGCGGTCAACATAGGATTCACCGGGTCTGTCAATTTCTGCAAAAATGTTGGAGAAATAAACCTTAAACTGAGGACCCCAGCCAACACCCTTTACAGATTCATACAAGTGCTTGGACAGAGATTTAACTACCTTATTTTCGGTATCAATATAATCAACCAACAGATTGTCAGTTGCCCAGAAGTAAACAATGGCACCGCCTACATAAGCATCGCCCTGTTCAATCTTG
>JAZNYR010000049.1:0-2615 GCA_045594525.1 Clostridia bacterium
CCCAAAGAGGCTGTAGCAAAACAAAATCATTTTGCTACAGCCTCTTTTTGTTAGACATTGTTATCTCTTTACTCTTGCGTTTCCGCCCCATACACTCCAGATCACTTCCTCGTCTGCGGGTTGTGCATAGTCGGTTAAGAAGGTGGTTGCCAGGGCACCGGAAGCCCATCCGAACTGAATCCACTTTTCGCTTTCCCAGCCTCTTAAAATGGAGTAAAGCAGACCGCCAACGAATCCGTCACCGCCGCCGATACGGTCCAAAACGGTGATTCTTCTGGGTTCCACAACCTGCCATTCATCCTCTGCCAGCATAATCGCACCCCACAGATGAGAGTTTACATTTTCTACCTGACGAAGTGTTGTTGCAAACACAGAGGCATTGGGGAACTGTGCCTTTACTCTTGTAATCATTTCCTTGAAGGACTCAATCTTGGAAGCAATATCCTTGCCCCCTGCTTCGGGTCCCTGAACACCCAGGCAAAGCTGGAAATCTTCTTCGTTCCCGATCAAAATGTCGGCAACGGATGCAATCTCGGTAAAGATATCATGAAGTTCACTTTCACGGCCCTTCCAGAAGGAAGCGCGGTAGTTTAAGTCAAAGGAAATCAGGGTGCCGTACTTTTTCGCAGCTCTTGCAAGCTCAAGACAGAAGATGCTGGTTTCGTGAGACAAAGCACCTATCAGCCCTGACAAGTGAAGAATCCCTACACCCTCCTCGCCAAAAATTCGATCAAGGTCAAAATCCTTGATATTCAGTGTACGGCCAACTTCGCCTGCACGGTCGTTGCACACACGGGGTCCGCGGGAGCCGTAACCGGAATCTGCAATATTGAATTGATGACGGTAACCCCAAGGATCGCCCTGTTCTACCTCTTTGCCCTCGTAGTCCATACCGCGGGAGCGAAGGTCACGCTTGATAAAATCAGCAACGGGGCTGTCTTTGACAAAGGTTGTGAGAACCTTTGTGGGGAGACCAAGGTAGGAAGAAATGGAAGCAACATTCGTTTCAGCAGATGTTGCCTGCATCATAAACATATTGGAAGAAGCAACCGGCTGACCGTTGGGAGGGGTGATACGCACACCCATACTGGTAGGAACAACCAGTGCATATTTGCAATTTTCACGGAGTTTCACAGAAAATCCCTCACTTTCTTAAATTATACATTATACTGTGTAGCTGCGGTATCGCCGCCGTGACCTGTCCAGTTGGTATGGAAGAATTCCCCTCTGGGAGCATCCACCCGTTCGTAGGTATGAGCACCGAAGAAGTCACGCTGTGCCTGCAGAAGGTTTGCAGGGAGACGATCGCAACGGTAACCATCGTAATAGGAAAGTGCAGAGGAAAATGCCGGTGTAGGCATACCACACATAACACCCTGTGCAACAACCTTACGCCATCCGGGCAGGAGGGTTGCAATCTTTTCGGTAAAGTAAGGATCCAAAAGCAGATTTGTCAAATTAGGATTTGCATCAAATGCGTCCTTGATTTTACCTAAGAATACAGAACGGATAATACATCCGCCTCTCCACATAAGAGCAATACCGCCGTAGTTCAGGTTCCAGCCGTATGTCTTTGCAGCAGCACGCATCAGAGTATAGCCCTGTGCGTAGGAAACGATTTTGGAAGCAAGCAGTGCGCAACGGATATTTTCAATCCATTCAGCCTTTTCTTCAGCACTTAAGTTAGGAGCAACTTCCGCCTTGCCGGGCAGAATCTTGGAAGCCTGAACCCGTTCCTCCTTCATAGCGGACAGACAACGGGCAAACACAGCTTCCCCAATCAGAGTCAGGGGCACACCTTCGTCCAATGCTGCGATTCCTGTCCATTTACCGGTACCCTTCTGACCTGCTGTATCCAGGATTTTTTCAACGATAGGTTCCCCGTCTTCATCCTTGTATGCTAAAATATCACGGGTGATTTCGACAAGATAACTGTCAAGGTCGCCCTTCATCCACTCGGCAAACACTTCATGCATTTCATCGTCGGACATACCAAGCATATTCTTCATCAGGTGATACGCTTCGCAGATCAGCTGCATATCACCGTACTCAATACCATTATGAACCATCTTTACAAAGTGGCCCGCGCCGTTTTCACCAACCCAGTCACAACAAGGAGAACCGTCTTCCACCTTTGCACAGATTGCCTGAAGAATATCCTTTACATGAGGCCATGCATCGGGAGAACCACCGGGCATCAAAGAAGGTCCGTTCAGAGCACCCTCTTCTCCGCCGGAAACACCGGAACCGATATAGAGCTTGCCCTTTGATTCCACATAAGCCGTACGGCGAACGGTATCCGGAAAGTGGGAGTTACCGCCGTCGATGATAATATCACCCTCATCCAAAAGGGGAAGCAATGATTCGATGGTAGCATCAACAGCAGAACCCGCCTTAATCATCATCATAATCTTACGGGGTTTTTCAACATTTGCAACCAGCTCTTCCAAAGAGTAGCTGCCAATAATATTTTTGCCGGCACCGCGGCCTTCCACGAAGTTTTTAACCTTTTCGGTTGTGCGGTTAAAAACGGCAACTGTGAAGCCCTTTGACTCCATGTTGAGGACGAGGTTTTCGCCCATAACAGCCAGGCCAATCAGGCCAATGTCAGCTTT
>JAZNYR010000050.1:0-3450 GCA_045594525.1 Clostridia bacterium
AAGCGGCTTTTGCATTGGAAATTGGTTCCATTAGCAAAAAAACAGTCAAATCTGTCTGGGGATATCATGTGATTTACCGAGTGGCGATGACACAGGCAGATTACGATTCAGTGCGATTGGAAGCAATGCAGAAACTTGCATTTGGGCAGTAAAGGAAGAGATGAATGATTCTTTTGGGCGTGAGCGGGCTTGGTAAGTCCTTCGGAGCGGAGGAATTGTTTTCGGAGGTAAACTTTTCGGTAGAGTCCGGTGAAAAAATAGGGTTGGTGGGAGCCAACGGTTGTGGGAAAACCACTCTGTTTAAAATCATAACAGGAGAGGAAGCCGCAGACGGAGGACAGATCACCCTTGCAAAAGGAATGAAGCTTTCTTATATGGAGCAGATGATGCAGTTCTCACGCTCCGTTTATGAAGAATGCTTGTCCTGTTTTTCTGATTTGCTGGAATTGGAACAGCGAATCGAGGAAATCAATGATAGATTGGAAGAAGACCCCACTCCTGAACTGATAGAACGGCAACACCAGTTGCAGGAACAGTTCTTGCGGGAAGGTGGAGCAGAGTTTCGTAGTCGCATTAAAGGTGTTTTGACGGGACTTGGGTTTTCGGAGCAGGAATTTTCTGCAGAGCAGTTAAGCGGCGGACAAAAAACCAGATTGATGCTGGCAAAAATCTTGTTAAGCCGTGCGGATTTGCTGTTGCTGGACGAACCGACTAACCATTTGGATATTGCCTCTGTGGAATGGCTGGAACGGTACTTAAAAGAATATAACGGTGCATTTATTGTAATTTCCCATGACCGTTATTTTTTGGATAAGGTAACGGATAAAACCTTTGCCATGTCAAGCGGTGCGTTAAAAAGTTATCCGGGAAACTATACCCGCTATCTTCACTTGAAAGAGGAAGAGCAAAAAACAATTGCAAGAAATTATGAAAATACACAAAGGGAAATCAAACGGATTGAGGGAATCATCGCCCAGCAAAAGCAATGGAATCGGGAGCGGAACATCCGCACTGCCGAGCATAAGCAAAAATCCATTGACCGTTTGCAGGCAAACTTGATTGTTCCCGAAGAAAAACAGCGTGCCATTCGGCTTTCCTTCAGTGTCAGTGCAATGGGACCTCAGGAGTTTCTCACGGTGCGTAATGCTGAAAAACAGTTTGGTACAAAACAGATTTTCCAAAATGTATCCATGGATGTAAGACAGAAAAACAGAGTATTTCTGCTGGGAAAAAACGGCTGCGGGAAAACAACGCTGATGAAAATGATATTAGGGCAATGTTCAGGCGGCGGAGAGTTTACTCTTGGCCCCGGTGTTACCGTGGGGTATTATGACCAGATGCAGTCGGATTTGCCCGCCGGAAAAACAGTCCTTGATACTCTGTGGGATGCCTATCCCACCAAAACAAGAACGGAGCTTTGCAACGCGTTAGCGGCATTTTTGTTTTACGGGGACGATGTGGAAAAAACGGTGGATGTGTTAAGCGGCGGAGAAAAGGCGAGAGTGTTGCTTTGCAGACTCATGCTTTCGGGAGCCAATTTTTTGTTGCTGGACGAACCTACCAACCATTTGGATATTGCCTCTCGCGAAGCTTTGGAGGAGGCGTTGAGTTGTTATGAAGGAACTTTGTTCATGATTTCTCATGACCGTTATTTTATCAACCGCCTTGCAACTAAAATTTATGAATTAACCCCCCAAGGTGTGGCATGTTACGACGGGGATTATGACTATTATGTGGAAAAGAGGGTGGAGGTTTCAGCCTCCGATGAAAGAGCGGAAAAGAAAAATTCAGATTATAAAGAAGCCAAGGAACGGCGTTCTGCCATAAACCGAGCAACAGGGAAGTTAAGTCGCTGTGAGGAAGAAATTGCTTTGTTGGAGCAGGAGATTGAAAGCTTACAGCAACAAATGGAAGAATGTGCGGCGGATTACAATAAAAGCATGGAGCTGTTCTCCCGGTGTGAAGTAAAAAAAGGGCAGTTAGAAACCCTGATGGAAGAATGGGAACAGTTAAGCCAGGAATTGGAACTCATAAAATCTTAATAGAAAAAACTTATTGGAAGGAAGGAAATTATGATGATTAAAACATTAGCATTTGACTTCGGAGCAAGTAGTGGTCGTGCCATTTTGGGATTGTATGACGGTAAAAAACTGGGATTGGAAGAAACTCATCGTTTCTCCAACGACTCTGTGCAGATTGGCAACAGCCTTCATTGGGATGTGCTTCGTTTGTTCCACGAAATCAAACAGGGGATTGTGCAGACTGTTCACAAAGGTCACCGTGACATTGCCTCCATTGGGATTGACACCTGGGGTGTAGATTTTGGTTTGCTGGACAAGCAGGGAAATCTGTTAGGAAATCCTTATCATTACCGTGATTCCAGAACAGACGGTATGCTGGATAAGGCTTGCCAGATTGCAGGACGGGATGAAATTTTCGGTCAAACCGGAATTGAAATCATCTGGTTTAATACCCTGTATCAGATGCTGGCAATGGTGCAGCAGGGTTCTGCTATTTTGGAAAAAGCGGATACCATGCTTATGATGCCCGACCTGTTCAATTATTTCCTGACAGGAGTAAAATCCAGCGAATATACCAATTCCACCACCTCCCAGATGTATAACTCCTCTAAGGGTGCATGGGCGGAAGATTTGATGAAAAAGTTGGGAATCCCCACCAATTTATACTTAGATGTTGTACAACCGGGAGCAACAGTAGGAACTCTCCTTCCTGAAATTTCTAAAGAGCTGGGAGTTGGGGCAATTCCCGTTGTATCTGTTGCATCTCATGATACCGCCTCTGCTGCAGTAAGTGTCCCTGTTACAGGCGGGGATGATTATGCCTTTATCAGCTGCGGTACCTGGTCCATTATGGGCGCTGAAGTTGACAAGCCTGTGATTAACGACCGTACTATGAAGCTGAATTTCACCAACGAAGGCGGTGCAGGGGATAAGGTATTGCTGATGAAGAATATTATGGGTCTGTGGCTCATCCAGGAATGTAAGCGTCAATGGGAAATTGACGGTGAAAAGCTTTCCTTTAACGATTTGGAACAGGCTGCAAGAGAAGCAGCTCCTTTTGTTTCTTTTGTTGACCCTGACGATATGCTGTTTGCAGGGCCTAACAATATGCCCACAAAGATTCAGGAATTCTGTAAGAGAACGGGACAGACTGTTCCCCAAACCAAAGGTGAAATCATTCGTTGTATTGCACAGAGTTTGGCGCTCAAGTATCGTTACACCGTAGAATGTTTGGAAGAAATTCAGGGTAAGAAAATCAATAAAATTCATTTGGTTGGCGGCGGTATTAAGGATAAGCTGATTTGCAGCTTTACTGCAAATGCTACCAAGCGTGAAGTCATTGCAGGACCGGTGGAGGCAACTGCAATCGGAAACAATCTGGTTCAGCTCATGGCTTTGGGCGAATTGAAAGATTTGAATGAAGCACGGC
>JAZNYR010000051.1:0-7595 GCA_045594525.1 Clostridia bacterium
CGTTCCAGACGACTCTTAAAACATTCCGCCGTCAGCATACGGTTAACGGAAAAATGAACACCGATGTCACGCAGGAACTGAATGTAATTCAAATCCATCAGCCAATCAGCATTGTTAACCATCAATGCCTTTCCGTCAGAAAAATCAACCAAACGGGAAATTTGCTCTTTAAAGCATTCACAATGATGATTGATGGTTTCTACCGTCATCATACTTCTCATATCCGTTCTGCCGGATGGGTCCCCAACCATACCTGTTCCGCCGCCAATTAACGCAATGGGACGGTGACCTGCTCGCTGCATGTGCGCCATTACCATCAGCTGCAAAAAGTGACCCACATGAAGACTGTCAGCAGTTGGGTCAAAGCCGATATAAAAAGTAACCTTTTCCTTTTCCAGCAATTCTCTGATTTCTTTTTCGTGAGTTACTTGGGCGATTAACCCACGCTCCTCCAGTACATCATAAACACTCACTGCAATATTCCTCCTTATAGCCTCTCAAAGCTTCCAATGCTCTTTGAGAAATGGCTTCGTTTTTTTCTCGTTTTCCTCTGATTCGCACACCCAAAGCGGGCAACAAACCAAAGTTAATATTCATAGGCTGAAAATCAGTAATCGACTGATTGCTCACATAGTTTGCCAAGGCACCAAGTGCCGTTTCTTTGGGCAAAGAAGGGAGTTCCCTGCCCTTTAACCTTACTCCGCAGAAAAGCCCTGCGGTAAGACCTGAGGCAGCAGATTCTGCATATCCTTCCACCCCTGTCATCTGCCCAGCAAAATAAAGATTGGGTTTTGTTTTCAGCCGATAAGAATCGTCCAATAATTTGGGAGAATTTAAAAATGTATTCCGATGCATGACGCCGTAACGGACGAATTCCGCATTCTCTAACCCCGGAATCATAGAAAAGACCCGTTTTTGCTCTCCCCATTTCAGATTGGTCTGAAATCCTACGATGTTATAAAGGCTTCCTGCTCCGTCATCCTGTCTGAGCTGCACCACTGCATAGGGCGCTTCGTCACTATGAGGATTCCGAAGTCCCACTGGCTTTAGAGGACCAAAAAGCATGGTTGCCTCTCCCCTCTTTGCCATTGCTTCAATGGGCATACAGCCTTCAAACACACTGCCCTTTTCAAATTCTTTCAATACTGCCGTTTCGGCACCAATCAATTCCGTATAAAAACGGTCATATTCCTCTTTTGTCATAGGACAATTTAAGTAATCCGCCTCTCCTTTATCGTAACGAGAG
This sequence comes from Clostridia bacterium, assembly GCA_045594525.1. Lineage (GTDB taxonomy): Bacteria > Bacillota > Clostridia > HGM11514 > HGM11514 > SIG438. The sequence goes on from JAZNYR010000051.1 coordinate 1,247, forward strand.
GCACGGAACACCTTATTCATATCAATGGAATCAAATGCAACAATGGGTGCTGCTGCATCGTAAAAATGCAGATAATCCTCCCCTGTCAATCGGCTGATTTCAGGAATCAAACCGTCAGATGTGAGAGGCCCTGTTGCTACAATTACGGGTTCCTCTTCAGGTAGTTTTGTAACTTCCTCCGAAACCACTTCAATCAAGGGATGAGAACGGATGGTATCCGTAATCTCCTGTGAAAAAGCTTCCCGATCCACCGCCAAGGCTCCTCCTGCAGGAACACGGTGCTTGTCCGCACTTTTCATAATAAGAGAGTTCATCTCTCTCATTTCCTGTTTTAAAAGCCCCACCGCATTGGACAACAAATCTGCTCGAAGGGAGTTACTGCAAACCAGTTCTGCAAACTTTTCGCTATGGTGTGCGGGAGAGTACTTTTGAGGTTTCATTTCGTAAAGACGAACAGAAATCCCCCTATTTACCAGTTGCCATGCCGCCTCACATCCTGCAAGACCGGCACCGATGACATGTACCGTCATCATTCTCCGCCCCTCTCAAAATCGCATTTACCGCAGTATTGTTTCTTCTTTTTGCCTATTTTCTTATCAAACAAGCTGCCGCCGCACTTGGGGCAATGTTCCTTTGTGGGCTGATCCCATGTAACAAAATCACAGGAAGGATTGGATTCACAGCCAAAATATTTCTTGCCCTTCTGGCTCTTTTTCTCCAGCACCCGTCCGCCGCATTTGGGACACTCCGCTCCTGTATCCACCACGATTGCTTTGGTGTTGCGGCACGCCGGAAATCCGGGACATGCCAGGAATTTTCCGAACCGACCCATTTTGTAAACCATGGTTCTGCCGCATTTATCACAAATTACATCCGATTCTTCATCTGCAATAGTGACCTTTTCCATTTCTTTTTCTGCACTATTCAAATCCTTTTCAAATGGGCCGTAAAAATCTTTTAAAATCTGAACCCAATCTGTAGAGCCTTCTTCCACTTGGTCAAGCTGATGTTCCATGGTAGCAGTAAATTTCACATCAACAATGCTTTTAAAGTACTGCTTCATTAAATCGGTCACTACCGTACCAAGCTCTGTGGGCTTTAACACTTTTGCATCCCGCACCACATATCCACGCTGCAAAATGGTGGAAATGGTAGGTGCATAGGTACTGGGACGACCGATTCCGTTTTCTTCCAATGCTTTTAACAAAGCCGCTTCACTGTACCGTTGAGGAGGCAGAGTAAAATGCTGTTTGGAATTCAGGTTTTCTTTTGTCAGCACATCGCCTTCAATCAGTTCAGGCAATTTAACATCCTTTTCCTGATCCTCGTCCTCTGGTTTGGAAACATCCACCGCTTCCTGATACAGCACCATAAATCCGGCAAACTTCTGCTTGGAACCGTTGGCACGGAACAGATAATCATTGGCTGTAATTTCCGCAGAAATGGTATCATACACAGCCGCTTCCATCTGACTTGCCACAAACCGCTCCCAAATCAGCTTATATAACTTATACTGATCGGCAGGCAAGGTTTTCTTTAACTGGTCAGGAGTAATGGAAACCATACTGGGACGGATGGCTTCGTGGGCATCCTGTGCATTGTTTTTGGATTTATACACTCGCGGTTTTTTGGGAAGATAATCATCCCCGTATTTCTTTTGGATATACGCTCTTGCTTCCGCCTGCGCCTCTTCTGAAATCCGCAGAGAGTCTGTTCTCATATAAGTAATCAAACCAACCAGACCGATGCCTTCTACCTCAACCCCTTCATAGAGCTGCTGTGCTGCAGACATGGTCTTTTTGGCGGTATAGCCGTACTTTTTGGACGCCTCCTGTTGGAGAGAACTTGTAATAAAGGGAGGCACGGGAGACTTTGTCTTTTTCGCTTTTTTCACGGAAGTAACCTGATAATCAGCACCCTCTAAAGCCTTCAAGACTGACTCAACCTGCTCTTTATTTTCCAGTTCAATTTTCCCCTTTTTATTTCCGTAGAAACGGGCATCAAAGGAGGATTTTCCCTTTTTCAATTCTGCGATTAAGGACCAATATTCTTCCGGTACAAATTGTTCAATCTCTGCTTCGCGATCTACCACAAGACGGGTTGCAACAGACTGCACGCGCCCTGCACTCAAGCCCTTTTTCACCTTTTTCCAGAACAGAGGACTAATCTGATAGCCAACCACTCTGTCCAGCACTCTTCTTGCCTGCTGGGCATTGACCAGATCTTCATTGATTTTACAAGGTTGCTTCACAGCAGCTTTTACTGCATTTTTGGTAATCTCGTTAAAGGAAATCCGACATTCGGACTCCTGATCAATTTGCAACAAATGAGCCAGATGCCATGAAATTGCTTCTCCTTCACGGTCGGGGTCGGTTGCCAGATACACTTTATCTGCATTTTTGGCATCCCGCTTTAACTTGCTGAGCAATTCCCCTTTGCCGCGAATGGTAATATATTTTGGTTCAAAATCATTCTCAATATCAACCCCCAACTGGCTTTTGGGCAAATCACGCAAATGTCCCATGGAGGCTACAACTTTATAATTTTTCCCTAAATATTTTGTAATGGTTTTTGCTTTTGCAGGTGATTCTACAATCACCAAATACTTTGCCATCTTTTTCCTCCTATTTTAATGGGTTAAGAAAGTAATCGGTAAACATCTCCACCCAGATTCATTACTAACCCTTTTATTTCCATCATCATAAGCGCGGACAACACCTGGGGTCCCGGCAAGTTCACATACTCGGTCAGGTCATCAATAAACAACTGACCATGATACAAGAGTATCTCTGCAATCTTCCGTTCTGCCGGAGGGAGTCCGTCCAAATCCATTGTTTTGTCTTCTTTGGGAGCTTGTACAATCTCCCAATGGAGCACTTCAAAAATATCCGCTGGGCTCATCACAGGATGAGCACCTTCAAACAGCAGTCGGTTGCTTCCTACATGATTGTAAGAATAAATGCTTCCCGGAACTGCAAACACTTCTTTATTTTCCTCCAATGCATTATTAGCGGTAATCAATGCACCGCTTGTTTTGGGTGCTTCCACCACCAGAGTTCCCTCAGAAAGTCCTGCCATAATTCGATTGCGAATGGGGAAATGATACCCCAAGGGACGGGAACCGGGAGGAAATTCACTGAGAATCAAACCGGTCCGAATGAGTTTTTCCATTAAGGCACCGGTATATGCCGGGTAAACCACATCCACACCGCAACCTAAAACGGCAATGGTGGGAGTGGGTCCCTCCGATGCGCCTTTGTTTGCATAAGAGTCAATCCCTTCCGCCATACCACTGACTACAGTGATACCTTGCTGGGACAACTGTGCCGCAAATTCATAGGCTGTTCTATTCCCTTCCTTGGTGGATTTTCTGGTTCCTACAATAGTAAACAAGCTACTTTTAGAAAAATCAGGAACCGTTCCTTTGTAATATAACACCAAGGGTGGACTGAAAATCTTTTTTAACTGTTCAGGATAACGGGTATCTTCATAAGTTAAAATGCCGATGTCCCGTTCCTCGCACTGCCTCATAATTTTCTCTGCATTCTTCAGGTTTTTCTTGCACAATGCACGAGCTTGTTTTCTTCCTATCTCGCCCATTTCCCGTAATGTGTCACGATTTGCCAGTTCATATACTTCACGGGCAGAACCAAAATATTCTAACACCGGTTTGACATATCGATCTTCGGCACCCAAACTTTCTGCCAACCAAATCCAATATAACTCTTGCATTGTTATCACCTAAATCTGCTTTTCATTTTAAATTTCTCTGGCGGAAGGCTTCGTATGCCGCCACACCAAACGCTACTGCGGCATTTAACGACTCGCTTTGCCCCGCCATGGGAATTTTTATTTTCTCTTTTGTCATGCTTAACACCGTTTGGCTCACGCCATGGGCTTCATTTCCCACAACAAGAGCAAAGGGGGCTTTAAAATCAAAATCATAAAGGGAAACGGATTCCTGCAAATCCGCACACACAAGGCGGAAATCGGAAAGCTGTTCCACATGGGGTACTTTTACAATGGGTAAATCAAACAAGGAACCCATAGTAGAACGCACCACTTTGGGGCTGTACACATCCACACAGTCCCCTAACAAAATTACACCGCCAAAGCCTGCAGCATCTGCCGTACGAATGACCGTTCCCAAATTTCCGGGGTCACGCAACCCGTCACACACTGCAATGGGCTTGTTTTTATCAAGAGATTGCAAGTCAGCTTCAGGCTTCTTTGCAACAGCAATAATTCCCTGGGAATGGCAGGTGTCGGACAGGTCGGATAAAATCCTGTCATCCGTTTCAAAACATTCTAAGGCGGTGAGCCCTTGTTCAAAATACTCATGGCGGGCAAACACCCACTGAAGAGTGACTCCCTTTTTCAGAGCATCGAACACCAGCCGTTCTCCTTCCAACAAAAACAATCCCGTTTTCTCACGGTGGCTTTTTTTCAGAAGCTTTTTGGTTTCGGACACCTTGCGGTTGTCCCGACTTGTAATCTTTTTCACCGTCAACCTTATCGCTCCTTTTTTCTTTACAGGATTAGCCCTCGGTGTGTCTTTCCCACCGAAGGCTGTCAATAAAATTTTAGACCCGCCAATACAACGGATCTAAAAATTCAATTCCTATTACAGGTTTGCTTTTGCGGTTTCAACCAGCTTAGCAAAACCTTCAGCATCATGGATAGCCAGTTCAGAAAGCATTTTACGGTTCATTACGATACCTGCTTTCTTCAGACCGTTCATGAAAGTAGAGTAGTTCATGCCGTTCATCTTAGCTGCTGCACTGATACGCGCAATCCACAGCTTTCTGAATTCTCTCTTCTTCTGCTTTCTTCCAACATACGCAAAAGCCAGAGATCTCATAACCGCCTGGTTCGCAACTCTGAACTGTTTGCCCTGAGCGCCCCGGAAGCCTTTTGCCAGCTTTAATACTCTCTTATGTCTTTTTCTGGTGGCCATAGCACCTTTTACTCTTGCCATTTTGTTCTCCTCCTATTCGGCTTATTTGTAAGGAATCAATTTCTTTACAGTTGCTGCATTTGCCACGCTTGCATAACCCGGCTTACGCAGACCTCTTTTTCTCTTGGTGGATTTCTTGGTCAGAATATGACTGCGAAATGCTTTTCCTCTTTTAACTTTACCGTTTTTTGTAAGTGAAAAGCGCTTTGCCGCACCTCTGTGAGTTTTAATCTTAGGCATTTTAATAACTCCTTCCCTTGCTTGAATTTTTTAAATATCAGCCTTTCTGCAAATCATTTATTTGTGAGCAGTAGGCGCAATAAACATTACCATATTTCTGCCTTCCATTTTGGGAGGACGGTCAACAGTACCGAATCCTTCCACACCGTCTTTGAATCTGTCAAGCAATGTGGTTCCCAATGCAGTGTGCTGCATTTCACGGCCGCGGAAACGAACCGCAACCTTTACCTTGTCGCCAGATTTCAAAAACTTCAGCGCATTGTTCAGCTTGGTTTCAAAATCGTGAGTATCAATGGAGGGAGAAAGACGAACTTCTTTTACTTCTACAACCTTTTGATTCTTTCTGGCTTCCTTTTCCCGTTTGGCAAGTTCAAACTTGTACTTACCATAGTCCATAATTTTGCAAACCGGAGGTTTTCCCTGAGGCGCAATCAGAACCAAGTCCAAATCCTTTTCAGCCGCCAGCTTTTTTGCTGCAGTGCCGGTCATGATTCCCAATTGATCTCCATCAGGTCCAATCACTCTGACTTCCTTCTCACGGATATCGTCGTTCATTATTATTTCCTTGCTAATAACAGTACACCTCCCAAAAAATAAAACAGACAAGCCCTTCGCCTGTCCGTCCAACGATACAAAGACACATATCCCCTATGTGTTCCCTGCTCTATTAACCCGGACGAACAAAATCGCAAAGGTGAGAAACTGCCGTTTCTTCTTGATTTCTCAATTATTTTACCACAGTTTCCCTCGTCTGTCAAGAGTTTTTTGAAAAAAAGTTCTATTTCTTTTTTTCCTTTAAGTAAATATAAAACAGCTTTATTAACAAGTCAGACATATCATCCCGATTCACAATTCCCACACGGCAGAATTCATGGTATAGTACAGTTGAATTTTTCAACAATTCATTTCGAATCCACATTCCCCATCCATAATGATAAGAAATCAATTCCTCATATTTACCGGAAGAAAATTGATTTATGTCTTTCAAACTCAACGATTGCTCCATTATAAGCAATGTTTTTTTAATTTCTTCAATCAACATTTCCGCACCTCCAATATTTCAGATATAAAATATATCCATTTCTAACATTATATCATAAATTAGATATAAAATAAAGTAAAAATAAATTTATTTTATATTTATAAGGAGGT
>JAZNYR010000052.1:0-2228 GCA_045594525.1 Clostridia bacterium
TTTCGGTCTCATTTTCTTTAAATCAATACAGATTTTTTTAATCAGTTCAATGTTCCATAAATAACAGGAAAAGGCATAAACATCACTTTCGCAATGCAAAATCCCTTTGATCAGTTCTCGAAAGGGTTCGTTTACAGAACGCTCCAGATAAGTGACCTTGATCCCTCTTTCGAGACATGCAGTGCCAATGGAACGGATGGCAAGGGATGTATGACAATATTTTGCATTTAAAGCTACGAAAGTTACCGACTTCATTTTTTCATCTCCGAGTATGTTTTTCCTTCTTTATATTATATCACCATTACAGCTCAAAATCAACCAAAACAATATCATTTCCTATTTTTTTTATGGAATCCCAAGGAATGATAATATCCTGTGTCTTCCCAAACAAGCCAGCTTTTCCTGTACCGGGTACAATCAAAGACTGGATTTGCCCTTCTTCTAAATCAAATCCAATATCACAAACAAACCCCAATCGTTTTCCATCCTCAATATTGATGACTTCCTTTTGACGCATATCCGAAATCCTCATCCTTACCTCCTCCTGTCATCTGCATAATATCATACTGACCATCATTCCCGCTATGTCCGCTGCTAATGCGGCTGCAACAGTATACCTCACTTTTTTGATTCCTGCTGCTGCAAAATAAACGCTGATGGCATAAAAGGTTGTTTCTGTAGACCCCATCATAACCGCCGCAGTCAGACCGATTTTTGAATCAGGTCCATAAGTTTTTAACAAATCACTGACAATCGCCAATGCACCGCTTCCCGAAACAGGTCGCATCAGCATTAACGGTAACACCTCTTTTGGAACATGAAAAAAAGAAGTAATCGGTGATAAGCATTCTACGATGAAGTCCATCAATCCTGACCCTCTCATCATACTGATTGCCGCCAATAACCCGATCAATGCAGGAGCAATTTGAAAGGTAGAAATAAGCCCCTCCTTTGCACCTTCTAAAAAACAGGAATAGGGTTCTGTTTTCCGAATCAGACCTGATAGTAAAATTACACCGATTAACAGCGGAAGAATGAAGCTGGACATCTGTTAACCTCCCCTACTTCGCATTAACTTTGCACACACGAGCCCCGTCACTAATGCTGTAATACTGCTGATCCAGCAGAAAGGAATGAGTGATGCTGGAGCCATAGAACCCAAGCCCGCCCGCATGGCAATTACAGTAGAGGGAATCAACTGAATGGAAGCGGTATTTAGTATAATAAAAGTACACATATCATCTGTTGCTGTGGATGGATCTTGTGAATACTGTTTCATGCTCTTGATTGCAGAAATCCCAAAAGGTGTCGCTGCATTTCCAAGCCCAAATAAATTTGCGGTAATATTGGCACATATTTTCTTCATAGTGTCAGAACCATGAGGGATTTCAGGGAATAATCGTTTTGTCACAGGAATCAGACAGCGTTCCAAAAACGATAAAACTCCTCCTGCCTGAGCAATTTTTAACAAACCGCTCCAAAAGCTTAAAATCCCTGCCATGGATAAGAGTAATGTCACAGCTTCCTCTGTGCCGGAAAAACAACCTGCTACCGTTTCTTCCAAATTTCCCGTACAAGCGCCATACAGCAGTGAGCATAAAATCATACCGCACCAAATAAAATTCAGCACCCTTCTCCTCCTCCTGTTCATTTTACTTGTATGAACAAACTATTTTTTGTATGCAAAATTTTACCAAAAATTTTTAAGAAAAAACATTGACAAAATGAAAATAAAATGATAAACTTTTATATAGAAACTAACGAGGAGGAAAAGAAATGAAATCTACAGGCATAGTCAGAAAAGTAGATGAACTCGGTCGGATTGTGCTCCCTATTGAGTTGAGAAGAACCTTGGACATTGAGATTAAAGACGCTTTGGAAATCTATGTTGACGGAAATTCCATTATCCTGAAAAAATACGAACCCGCTTGTATTTTCTGCGGTAATGCAAAAGATGTTTTGACCTATAAAGATAAAATTATTTGTCAGGATTGCTTGGAAGAATTAAAAAAATAACCCGAAACCGCATCTCGTAATGAGGTGCTGTTTTTTTATGCATAAAATAAAAATGAATGATTGACTTTGTAATCTATCAGTGGTATAATATAGTCACCACATATTTTTGAATACAATTGAACATACTATAATTCTGATGTTCCGTTTTGGAATGTCTTTATTCTGTTTGCCCTATGAAGTTTTGTTTTTTTGTAAAAAACGCAGGCTTCACA
>JAZNYR010000053.1:0-4181 GCA_045594525.1 Clostridia bacterium
GCTCCATTCCATAATCTGGCACAGCTCTTCCCAGTAATTCACTTCTTCAAAGGGCATATTCTCCACAGGGGCACCTGTGATAATCATACCGTCATAAGTGTTGTGTTTGTATTCATCAAAGGTGCGATAGAAATTTAATAAATGTTCGGCAGGTGTATTTTTGGGTTGATGGCTTTTTGTTTGCATCAAATCCACCTCTACCTGCAAGGGAGAGTTCCCCAAAAGACGGAGAAGCTGGGTTTCTGTGGTAATTTTTGTGGGCATCAGATTTAAAATCAAGATGCGTAAAGGACGAATGTCCTGCCGCATGGCACGCAGTTCACTCATAAAAAATACATTCTCTTTTTGCAGTACATTTGCTGCCGGTAATTGGGTTGGAATTTTAATTGGCATGGAACATCCTCCTTTTTTTGTTACTTTCTATTAGTATAACAGAAATAAAGAAAAAAAGCAAGGATTTTCTGTCAATGACCTAACGGACATAAAAATCGGTTTTTATTGACAAATCGACAAAATTTTTATATAATAGATGTAATGATAAATATAAAAGGGGTATTTTGATGAAAAAGAAAACCAGTAAACTCAACAAAGTACAAACAGTAAACAGCATTAAGCAGTTAATAAGTCAGGCGGTAGAGGCAGTAGGGGATCAGGACGCGTATCGTTACCGTCATAAGGGGCAGGAATGTGCCGTTACATTCCGTGAATTTGAACAGCAGACAAATTACTTGGGAACAGGGCTTGCAAGCTTGGGTGTTTCTAAAAACCATATTGCCATTCTCTGCGAAAACAGATATGAATGGATTTGTACATATCTGACTGTTTTGAAAAGTGACAGTGTATATGTTCCCATTGATAAAGAACTTCCTATGCAGGATGTGTTAAACATTTTGGAGGACAGCGAAAGCACCATCCTCTTTTATTCCGAAAAGCAGGAGGCACGGTTGCAAGAACACTTGGATTCCTTATCTAACATTCGTTATTTTATCGGCATTGACAGAGAAGAGGATTCCCAAGATGGTCGTTTCCTGTCCTATGCAAAACTGATGGAACAAGGAAAAGAAAAGTTTGAGCAGGGAGATACCTCTTATACCGATCAGGTTGTTGACCACAATGCCATGAAACTCCTTGTGTACACTTCCGGTACAACAGGAATGGCAAAAGGGGTTATGCTGTCTGAACATAATCTGGTCAGCGGTATCTATTACGGACTGCAGGTTTCCACCATTTATACAAGAGGTCTGTCAGTTCTTCCTTATCATCATACTTACGAAGCAATCCCGGGTATCCTGGTTGCAATTCATCATCATGTTACTCTGTGTATTAACGATAATCTGAAAAATGTTCTGAAAAATCTGGAGCTTTATAAACCGGAGCATATTTATCTGGTTCCTGCTTTTGTAGAAGTGTTCTATAAAAGAATTTGGGCAACAGCAAAAAAATCCGGTAAAGACAAGATGTTAAAGGTTTTGATTAAAGTAAGTAACGGCCTTCGTAAAGTGGGCATTGACCTTCGTCGCAAACTTTTTGCCTCCGTTCATCAGGCATTTGGCGGAGAATTGAAGAAAATTGTTTGCGGGGGAGCACCTCTGCGTCCCGGGCTGGGAGAATTTTTCGATTCCATTGGCGTGATATTGTTAAACGGTTACGGAATCACAGAATGTTCTCCTTTGGTTAGTGTAAACTGTGACGACAGCACCAACGACAGCAATACCGTTGGATACCCTCTGCCTTGTTGTGAGATTAAGATTGCGGAGCCTGATGAAGAAGGAATCGGTGAAATCTGCGTCAAGGGCGATGTGGTGATGCTGGGATATTATAAACAACCCGAAAAAACTGCCGAAGTTCTTTCTGCTGACGGTTGGTTCAGAACAGGGGACTACGGAACAATGAATGAGATCGGCCAGCTGATCATTACAGGACGGAAAAAGAATCTGATTGTGCTGGATAACGGAAAAAATATTTTCCCCGAGGAAATTGAAAATCTGATTGGCTCCATCGAATATGTAACCGAAGTCATTGTTTACGGTCATGAAAACGAATCCGGTCAGGAAGAATCTCTGTATGCGGAAATTTATTGTGCTCCTGAAGGAATTGGTAAAATTTCCAACCTGGAAGAACAACTGAAACAGGATGTTGCCGTTGTTTGCAGCGAATTGCCCTCTTATAAGCATATTGCAAAAATTATTATCCGTGATACGGAATTTGAAAAAACCACAAGTAACAAGATTCGTCGTAATAAGGTTGTAAAACAATAAGGTAGAAACAACAAATAATTTGGTGAAAAAGACCATTGACCTTTTGTTGCTTTTGCTGTATAATGGTTTGTATATACTATATTTGCTACTTTTTTCACAAATTAGCTGGCAATTATAAGGAGGAAACTTATCATGAGCAGAGTGTATAACTTTTCGGCAGGTCCTTCCATGCTGCCTGAATCCGTTTTAAAGAAAGCAGCAGCAGAAATGCTGGATTGTCAGGGTTCGGGAATGTCCGTCATGGAAATGAGCCACCGTTCCAAAGATTATGAAGTGATTATTGAAGGTGCGGAAAGCTTGTTTCGTGAATTGATGGGAATTCCGGAAAATTACAAAGTGCTGTTTTTGCAGGGCGGTGCATCTACCCAGTTTGCAATGATTCCTATGAATCTGTTTACCAACAGCAAGAAGATGGATACCATTCTGACAGGACAGTGGGCAAAGAAGGCCGCGTCCGAAGCCAAGAAATATGGTACCGTTAACATTTTGGGCTCCAGTGAAGATCAGGTGTTTAACTATATTCCAAAGGTTGACCCCTCATCCTTCTCTCCTGATGCGGATTATTTCCATATTACATATAACAATACGATTTACGGCACCAAGTTTAATGCACTTCCCGAAACCGGAAATGTTCCTCTGGTTGCTGATATTTCTTCCTGCGTACTGTCAGAGGCAATGGATGTTTCCAAGTTTGGTCTGCTGTATGCAGGTGCTCAAAAAAACATCGGACCTGCAGGCTTGACCGTTGTCATTATTCGTGAAGACTTAATCGGCAAGGCAGACGCTTCTGTGCCTACTATGTTAAACTATCAGATTCATGCAGATAATGGTTCCATGTACAACACTCCTCCTACTTATTCCATTTACATTTGTAAGCTTGTTCTGGAATGGCTCAAGGAAATGGGCGGTGTTTCTGTAATCGAAAAAGTGAACCGTGAAAAGGCAAAGATTCTGTATGATTTCCTGGATGAGTCTTCTATGTTCCGCGGTACGGTTGTACCTGAGGACCGTTCTTTGATGAATGTTCCCTTTGTTACCGATGATGACGAGCTGAATGCTAAATTCATTAAGGAAGCAAAGGCGGCAGGCTTTGTAAACTTAAAAGGTCACAGATCGGTTGGCGGTATGCGTGCAAGTATCTACAATGCAATGCCCACCGAAGGGGTTGTGAAACTGGTTGAATTTATGAAACAGTTTGAATGTGACAACAAATAAGAAGGAGGTTTTACCCTTGGCTCAGATTTTGTTATTGAATAAAATTGCAAAAATCGGTTTAGACCGTTTGCCTGAAGGATATGTGTGCGGTGAAGAGATTCAAAATCCTGATGGTGTTTTAGTAAGAAGTGCAGCAATGCATGATATGGACTTGCCCGAAAGTTTGCTGGCAATTGCCAGAGCAGGGGCAGGGACCAATAATATTCCTATCCCGAAATGCACTGAACAGGGAATAGTTGTGTTTAACACACCCGGTGCCAATGCAAATGCGGTAAAGGAACTGGTGATTGCAGGGTTGCTCCTTGCATCCCGTAAAATCGTACCCGCAATCAAATGGTCTTCTACCTTAAAGGGAGAAGGAGATGCGGTTGCAAAGCTGGTGGAAAAAGGAAAGAGCCAGTTTACCGGTCCTGAAATCGAAGGAAAAACCTTAGGAGTTATCGGTTTGGGTGCTATCGGTATTTTGGTAGCAAATGCCGCTTCTGCTTTGGGAATGAATGTAATCGGCTATGACCCTTATTTGTCTGTTGATGCTGCTTGGGGAATGTCCCGTGCGGTAAAACATGCAAAAACCTTGGATGAAATTTACGAACAGTCTGATTATATCACCATTCATGTTCCGTTAAATGATGCTACCCGTGATACGATATGCAAAGAAACCCTTGCAAAAATGAAAGACGGTGTGAGAATTTTAAACTTTGCCCGTGG
>JAZNYR010000054.1:0-5618 GCA_045594525.1 Clostridia bacterium
CCAAAAAGCCACCAAATTGTTAACTGACAATATGCAAACTCTTCACCGTCTGGCGAAATATCTTTACGAGCATGAAACCATTACGGGGGATGAGTTTATGGCATTGTTATCAGAGGAGCTGTAGCAAAATGCACAGACCGCATAAAGCAAGAAAATAGCATAAAAAAGCGATTGAGAATCATAAATCGAAAAGAATTATAAAAACCTTAATGTAGAAATTTGTTTGGCAACAAATTTCACTGATTGAATTGCTTTATGCTATAAACAAACATCGCCTCTCGTCGTATCCACATACGACTTCTGGCACGACAAATGGGATGGTAATCCCATTGTTGAGTTTGTTCATTCTGCACTATTTTTCTCCAACCCCAAAGGAGCTGTAACAAAATCATTTTGTTACAGCTCCTTTTATCAATACAACATTATAAAGTACAAAGCAGGATGACTATCATTCCTAAAATAATCCGATACCAGCCGAACACTTTGAAGTCGTGCTTTCTTACATAATTCATTAGAAATCGGATGGACAAAAGGGAAACCACAAATGCCACAATCATTCCCACAATCAATGCAATCAGTTCATCTTGTTGGAAAGAAAGACCGAATTTTAACAGTTTTACTGCGCTGGCACCCAGCATGGTGGGGACTGCTAAAAAGAAAGTAAATTCAGCAGCTGTTGTTCTGGAAACGCCCAATAATAAGGCACCGATGATGGTGGCACCCGAACGGGAAGTGCCCGGAATCATGGAAAGTGCCTGGAATAATCCTATCAGCAATGCCGTTTTATAATTGATGTGCTCCAGATCCGTGACAGATGGAGTTCTTTTTTTGTTCCAGTTTTCAATCAGAAGAAAGGCGATACCGTATAAAATCAGCATCAGGGAAATGGTAAGTGCGTTTCCAAAATGTTCTTCCAAAAAATCGTCAAACAGCAAACCCAATACTGCCGCAGGAATGCAGGCAACCGCAACCTTAATCCACATCCGGATAATATCCATATTGCAAACGGGTTTTTCTTTCAGGCGGAAAGGGAACATCTTGTTCCAGAACATGACCACCACCGCTAAAATGGCACCCAGCTGAATGACCACAAAGAACATTTCCTTAAAGCTTTCGTTCATATTAAGGGTAAGAAATTCGTCCACCAATAACATGTGCCCCGTGCTGCTGATAGGGAGCCATTCGGTGATTCCCTCAACAATTCCCAAAAAGATTATTTTTATCAGTTCTATGATATTCATAGCTTCACTTCCTTTTTTTCTATGTATATGCAAATTTCAGTAAAATAAAACCCTGCAACGGTTGGGTTACAGGGTTTTGGTGGAGATAAGCGGGATCGAACCGCTGACCTCTTGAATGCCATTCAAGCGCTCTCCCAGCTGAGCTATACCCCCAAGACTTTTCTTATTATATCATAGGAAGGGAAAAATGTCAAGGGGAGGAAGAAAAAATGAATCGTTATTGACAAGTTGAGGACAAATCACACAAGAGGTGATTCGTCCCCGTTTTTATATAGCATTAAAATGTTCCGTATCGTCCCACATATTCTTCCAGTGTTCCGATATTGTTTTCTTTCATTTTCATGGAATGTTCTTTGCCGATATATCGAATGTGCCACGGCTCGTCCATATATCCTGTCACAGACTGCCACGCTTTGGTATAACGAACGATAAATCCGTATTCGTGGCAATGATTTTTCACCCAGTTATATTGAGGACTTCCCGAATAACCGTACACATCAATAGCAAGACCAAGATGATGCTCACTATGTCCTGCACGGGCACTGTAGGTATCCACATTAGCACGGGAATCCCCTGCCAGATAACCGTTATATAAATTTCTTTGGTACGATACAGAACGGTAACCTGACATAGCGCTCAATGCAACACCCTGAGCTGCCGCCGCCCGTTTCATTTCATCAAACGCATCTGCTGTCTGACTCCGAAGGACACAGCCGTCTGAATTTTTCTTTAAATCCGGGGGAGTATAATCATCCGGGATTCTATGATACTTATTGACAATGACCAGCGGGTCTTGATTCAGTTTATCATGACTGATAATCAAATAATCCACATATTCCGTTAAATCAAGACGGGCATTCACACGCCAGATCACATCCTTGGCAGAATGGCCTGTTTTTTCCTGGTAAGCTTGATAACGCTCTTCGTTTTCTTCTCGATACCCCGCACTTTTCCAATACTCTTTCGGCTCGGTTTTTTCTGTTGCAGAAAGGGAAGATGCCAAATTGGGAGAAGGACGGTATGTCACTTTTATAATCATATTTTCGTCTGCAGTAGTCACCATTCCCCCCATGGAGGCGTCCCGTAAAATGGAAAGGGAAATTGATTCGTTATATCTTGTATAAGTGTTATGCAAAGGCAAAGGTGTTGTCACAGAAGGACGGGAGCCTGTTTTCTCCTCCAACTCCTGCATCAACGCCACATATTGTTCCTGATCCATCTGATAAAAATCTGTCAGACTATCTTCTGTCTCTTTTCCAAAGGAAAGAAGATTGCCTTTGCAAGTTTCCTTTACCAAGCTCTGTAAATCGGTATAACCGCTTTGGGGAGTGTAAATGAGTACCATTTTGGTTCCGTCTGCATTGTTTTCGTAATAATCTACCGTACAGTCAAAAAGCTCCGCAACAAAACGCAAAGGAACATAGGTATAGTCATCATAAACCTGGGGTGCTACATCAACTTGATAACACCGCTCCCGTCCGTTCTCCTGTGTAAAAACATAACGATTTCCGAGAAACAGCCGTACTCTTTTTTGGTCGCTGTCAATCAAAACAGATTTTTCCTCTGCATTCCAGGTAATTGTGGCACCCATTTCTTCAAAGATACTGCGCAGACCCACCATGGTTCTTCCATCCAGAATAAAAGGTTGGGGATCACTTGCTATCGATTTATCATCTAACACCACAACCATTTTAGCCGATTCGGCTGCCTCTACCCTTTGCATGAGGGGAGTACCTATCAGAATCAATGCCAAAACAACACCAAAAAATTTTTTCATCCTGTTCTTCCTCTTTTCCTGATCAATAATCTTTTAATTTTCCCGCATAATTTGATTTCCGACAGTAAGTATGACATTCTTTGCGGGATTCCAAACTGTATTAAAGTCTTCGTTAGGGTAGGGGTAGTTTCCCACATAAGGACACAATTCTACTGTAATGGTGGGTTTGTTGTAATTTAAGTACGCATAATGGTAGAAAGAACCGCCGTTTTTTCCATTATCGCCATATTCGGGAAAGCCGGTTTCCCTTCTGATAATGTCGTTAATCTGTGAGGGCTTGTCCTTGTTATCCATGTAATAAAAGATTTCTCCCTGGGTATGGAATGACAAGAAGGCTTCAAACACATGGCTGTCCACATAATTGCAGATAGCGACTACTTCCGGCTCGCTGTTGGGATAATCGCCAAAAAATCCGGCAGACCCCCTGGGATTTCTGTTATGATTCGGGTACCAGTTCTTATCGTAATTCCAATTCAAATCCACACCGCGGATATTTCCTTTCCATGCATAGTACCCATGTTCCGGACTTTCATAGATGCCCATG
The DNA here is from genome assembly GCA_045594525.1 of Clostridia bacterium. GTDB lineage: Bacteria > Bacillota > Clostridia > HGM11514 > HGM11514 > SIG438. The sequence goes on from JAZNYR010000054.1 coordinate 3,563, forward strand.
CTTGCAACCTCTTGAGGATTTTTTGTGGCATTAATTCCATTCTGAACCAGATTTACGCCATCGGGGTTTACCATAGGTACGATACAAAATGTGATGTTATCCAAGATTTCTTTTGGGTTATATGGTCCCCACATACTACCGGTTCTGTATGCATAGGCATATTGGTCAATGGCGTACATGACATAGGTGGTTGTGATATATTCCCGTGCATGATGTGTGGCACATACAAACACTTTCGTCTCGCCTCGTCCAAATTCAATCAACTTCAAATCCCTGCCTTCAACAGAGGTTCCGATGGACGATGTTTTGATTAGTTCCGGATACATCCGTTGTAATTTCTTTGCGTCCTCCAGCATGGTTTCATAACTGTATTCCTGATAGGGATAGACCACATGTTCTGCACTGACCGGATAGGTTGCAAACACATAATCATTAAAATGATATGTAGAGATTTCACCATAGATTTCGGGATTCATATCAGTCTGATTTCCAATGGTTACAATTCCGCCTTTGTATGCAATGGTTTGTCCCACCAGTTCAGTCAGTTCGCGGAGAGAAACAAAAATTTTGGAATCCTTTACAAAAAATTTATGTGATTGATCGGTCAAATCTTCCCATTGAAAGATCAGGGTGAAATCTTGAGTCTTATCGTTTGCATGAACTCTGAAAAAGCCGATATAAGCTTCCACCCATTCTATTTTCATATTGAGAAAGGGTGCTACGGCATATAAATCCACATAGGTTCTGTCAAACACCAGGATCGGTGCGGTTACATTATGCTGAACACCGTTTGCGAGAATGGTTTCTTCGTTAATTGCCATTGCAATTGAGGTTTCGCTTGGTTCCTTCGTTGGTAATTCGATGGATGCTACTGTATCCTTGGCAAACACAGGTGTGAAACATGCAAGAAAAAAAGTGATTGTTAATAAAAGTGCAGTAAATTGTTTCATTTTTTTCCCCCGATAATAAATTACTTTAATATTGCTTTTTCATTATATCATGTTCCATTTTTTCTGTCAAGAAAAGGATTTTTTCTTTATGGTACAAAAAAAGGGGAGTTGCCTCCCCCTCTCGAACATGCAATAATCAATATGCAAAACAGGCACATTCCTATTGTATCGTTGATTACGGATACAAAAGATGATTTGGTAAATCCAAAAGAAAGTCTGCCGAAATTTGAAAAAAGGAGCAAATCGCTTTGATGTCATCCAAACTTGGTTCGTATCTATCGTTTTCAATATAAGAAATTTTCCTTTGCGTCATATTCAACTCTTTTCCCAACTGAGCTTGTGTTAAATTTTGTTCTTCCCGTAAATTTCTAATTTTTTCACCTAATGTTACAGTCATGAGATTCGCCACCCTTTCTCATATAATTTAACATAGAAAGAAACTTTCTATTGACATTTAGATAGAAAACATCTATAATAATATTATATATAATGACATCTTAAGCATACATCAGGGGGATACGACATGAATGATTTATTATTAGCACTGGCATTGATTGTGATAGCAGTTTTGTCTGTTACACTATATAAAAGGAAAGGAATACAAAAAGAACCATTATCAGAAGTGAAAAAATGGTATCGTCTGGCAATTACAGACGATTTGACTAAAATAAAAAACCGCACAGCATATCGCTTGCATATAAACGAAATTGAGAAGAAAAGGGAGAAGAATTGCGGAATCATTTTATTTGACATTGATGATTTTAAAAAAATCAATGATGACTACGGGCATCTGTCAGGAGATAATGTTCTTAAGGCATTTGCCATCATGCTGGAGGCAGTGTTTTCCGAAGAACAATACAGCGTGTATCGAATCGGCGGAGATGAATTTGCCGTTTTAGCAGAAAACATTACAGAACAGAAAATGATTGACAAGTTATCGGAGGTTCGTCAGTTTGAAACGGACCAGGGCAGAATACGGTGTTCCAAGGGGTACTCTATGATTGGGAAAAGAGAAAATTTTAACGAGGCGTTTGTAAGAGCAGATGAAATGCTGTATGCAGACAAATTAAAAAAAGTAAAGGGCTGTAGCAAAATGCACAGACCGC
>JAZNYR010000055.1:0-4397 GCA_045594525.1 Clostridia bacterium
TGCCATTAAGCAGGCTGAGGGTGAAGCGGAAGCGATTTTGGCGGTACAGACGGCTATTGCGGGAGGTATCCGTAAGATTAATGAAGCCAATCCGTCGGATGCGTATGTGGCAATCAAGGCGTTAGAAAGCTTTGAAAAGGCTGCAGACGGCAAGGCGACTAAAATTATCATCCCGTCCGATATACAGGGCTTGGCAGGGCTTGCAACCTCGGTAAAGGAATTGATGAGTGACTTTAAGAACGAGAAATAAAAAATAGAAACGTAAGTAACGGAGCGGAATCCATCGAGGATTCCGCTCCATTGCTTGCTTTTTGTCAATTTGAACTCTACCGTACCTCTGTACGCCGACGAATTCAAATTGACAAAATATACCTTCCTTTTTCGCAGTCTGCCAGCGTGTCGATAGGTTTATCGACACGCTGAAGCAAGACTATGTCTTGCTTTTGGCTACTCGAAGTCGTATGTGGATACGACGAGAGGCGATGTTTGTTTATAGCATAAAGCAATTGAATCAGTGAAATTTGTTGTCAAGCAAATTTCTACATTAGGGTTTTTAAAATTCTTTTTGATTTGTGATTCTCAATCGCTTTTTTATGCTATTTTCTTGCTTTATGCGGTCTGTGCATTTTGCTACAGTCCCTTTAATAGGTGATCAATACGGTTTTCGTTTCTTCTTGCCAATCCACCTGACAATGAAATGCTTCCGAAATTGCTCTGACCGGTACAAGAGTTCTGCTATTTACCAGGCAAGCAGGACTGTCCAGCGTGACGGATTTGCCGTTCACAAGCATCACAGAATCATTGATTGTTAATTGAATGGTAACATCGTTTTTTGTTGCAGTCACAGTTTGGGTAGCATCATCCCAATCAACAACCGCTCCCAATTCTTCAAAAATGGCTCGTAACGGTACCATGGTTCTGTCATTGATGGTAATGGGTTCTTGGTCAAACTCAATTTTTTTGTCATTGATTGTAACGGTAATCCCGTTTTTTTCTGTTGAAATGATCGGAAGGGATTGTAACAATTTTGTATGTGTGCTGGAAAAAAACATATCTTCCTTCATATCCATACTATAAGGATTCCAGTCATTGATAAACCACACAATCTGATGATCCATGACGATTGGCTGACAATCAGAGGATAATTTTAAGTTTGATTCCGTCATAACCTCTGATAACAGATTCCCGTTTCCGTCCACATAGACATACTTTACACCATGGTTCTTTCCAATGTAGTCTCCCACATACTCAAATTCCTGCCACAAAACTACAAACTTGTTATTTGAAATCTTCACAATATAGGGAGTACTTCCCAGTTTGTTTTGATTGACATAATTTGCTAATGTAATTTGTTTTGTTTCAACCGAAAAATCTTTATTTTGAACCAACAAAACAATATCTCTTTCGTCCTTATCTAACCCAATCATTTCGTATGAAGTAAATTCTGTCACCTTATTAAAATCAATCTTGTTAATGGGAACCAAATAATTGTCGTCAGAACATTCCAATCCTCCAACTGTTACCCCGGTACAGTTGGCTCCAATCGCTCCGGGAATAACGAGCAATTCCGATGTAATTCCTTCAAATCCCGTAGTTGGGTGATATCTATTGAGAACAATACCTCTCGGATACCCATCTCCCAAATCCATTAAAACAAAATTCCCGTCATTGATGACAAATTGATTGAAAGAATGGCTCACATGATTCGGCGGATATGCTGTTATTGTTTCTTCGTTCTTTATCGTCATGGAAGCCGTATCAATGATAATGGTTAACTGGGACTGGTGCCCGTTATATCTTCTACGGCAAGTGTGAACCACAAGAGTACCGTTTTTTTCACACATTCTTAAGGTTCCTGCGTCTGCGGGGGCTACAGTATAGCAATTCCGAACCGAAACATGATTGATTCTGTTGAAATTTTTATCATATTGAACAATTCTGAAAACCTCTTTATTGTCATCCTGTTCTGTATTCCCTGTAAAATATGCGATGTAATAATGATGTTCCCCTTGATAAAAACCGCCAAAGCCTGTTAATTCAAGCTCTACTTTTTGTGTTTTCAACAGTTGATGATTTTTTTGATAGGTTGAAACTGTGATTCCTAAAAGGGGTGAATATTCTAAGGTTGAATAGGTTCCGTCCCCATTATCAAAAATATAATTTCTAATATTATCAGCAGTATTCCAAATTGATAAAGTTGGTGTCATAACAGAGGCGTAAATATTTTCTTTTTCCACTTCCAATTCAACCGTATTGGTTGCCAGTGCTTGGGTTGGCAATAAAAACATGGTTGCCAACAGTAAAAATATGATTTTCTTCATCTTAAAACTCCTTCTTTTCTTTTTGTATTTTTATCATACCATATCAATCAAGTGAATCACCGCCAGATGCAGCGGATAATACACATAAAACAGATATTTCATATTCCTCTTTCCCCGCTTGCCGTTATACAATGCAAGAAAAATCAAAGAAATCAGAGAATACCATTGGATTCCGCCAAAAGCCAAAGATACAACCACAAGTCCGATGGTTGCCATGGCGAGTTTCCCCCGTCTTGTTTTGGACAGGTAAATCAACACCGGAACCATCACACCCCAAAAACCGTAATCAACCGCAAAATCGGTATCGGGTAATTTCACGGGCAGAAGTTCTGTCACAAAGAAAACGCCCATCAGAGAAATACAAAGAGCAATCACACTCACTCCGTTTCGCCTTTTTACCGTGTAATCAATCAGATAAATAAGTCCCACGGACAAGGAAAAGGTCACCAAAATACACTGATATAAGGACCCCTCCCCAAAGAAATACACAATCTGGCACAAAACCGCCAACCCCGCCATCAACCCTAGATAGCGTTTTCGGTTTTTTGTATAGGTGCAGCCTTCCGCAATCATATAAGCAAATATTGGGAAAGCAAGACGACCCATGATGCGGAACAACGGATATTGAGGGAACAATATTTTTCCTGCATGATCTATGGTCATGGTAACGAGAGCCAGTATTTTTAATTGATTCCCCGTTAAAATCCCCTTCATTTTATCACCCGTTTATTGTATGTATTCTAACAACTCGTTGATCGCTTCTTTCTCCGTAAAATCCCCGTCTGCATCACACAACCTCACTAGAAGCTGTTCCATTTCCGTTGGATTTTCTTTGGAGGACATGATTTTCTTTAATGTTTTCAATGCTGTTCTGTGAACAGGAGAAAGTTCCTCCAAAATCATTTTTCCAAGGAAATTGAACACCTTAATCTTCTCTCTTATTTCCGGTTTGAAATTCTTTTCTATCACCATTTTGTCGTAATAGTCCCGACAGGTAAGAGGGGTAATCCCTGTTGTGTAAACCACCAATCTTTTTCCTTCCAGTTTTTTTATGTTTTTGGTAATCAGAGTCACCCCGTTAATCACCTCGGCATACAAACCTCCGCCGTAAATGATGGTGTCAAACTCCTTTAAGTCCTCCACCTTCACTTCCTTCGCATCTTTTATCGGACAGCAAAGTGCCTCCCCTATCCATTGCGCATAGGTTTTTGTAGAGCCGTATTTGGTTTTGTAAATGACGATTGGATTCATGTCATACCTCCTTATTTTTTAAAGAAGTTCAGTTTGCCACTGCACCGCAGGGTGCAACTTCACTTACGCGGTAAACTTCACTATCGAAGATAACTTCACTTGCCATCAGGCAAACTTCGTTGTTGAAGCAGTGTCGCTGCTTCAACATGCGCCGTTCTCGGAAACATATCGTAAGGATACACTTCTTTCCCCATATATCCAGAATCTGCAAACAATTTCATATCCCGTGCGAGGGTGGCGGGGTTGCAGGAAACATACACAATTTTTTTAGGAGCAATGTGCAAAATAGATTCAATGAGTTCGGGAGAACAACCTGTACGGGGCGGGTCAATCACCACCACATCAATGGGTGTTTCTTCAAACCGAACCACCGCTTCCTTTGCATCACCGCAGAAAAAGGCGGCATTTGCAATCCCGTTTCTTTTTGCATTCTCACGGGCGTTTTCCACTGCTTGCGGAACAATTTCGATTCCATAAGCTTCCTTCGCCCTTTTTGCAAACAGCAAAGTCATGGTGCCGATTCCGCAGTACAAATCCAAAATCGTGTCCTGTTTCGTTGCGCCGGATAATTCCAAGGCTTTTTGGTACAATTGCTCTGTCTGGGCGTGATTAATCTGAAAAAAGGAATGGGGAGAAATTAAAAATTCCAGTCCGCATAAACGGTCAGTGATAGTACCGTCTCCCAACAGCGGTATCATTTCCTTCCCCAACACTACATTGGTTTTATCACTATTGATATTCTGTACTACCGTGATACATACGCCCAACGCATCTTGCATTTATTCGCAAAGAAGCTCGGAATTGGGAAGTTTTCTTCCGTTGGTT
>JAZNYR010000056.1:0-5411 GCA_045594525.1 Clostridia bacterium
GAAAACCTTTTGTTTCTAGAAAGTGAATTGTTTGACGAAATTTTATAAAAAGCAAATTTTCAACTCCGTTCGGAACATATTCGGACGGGGTTTTACAATTTTACAAAAAAAGGATAAAAAAGTATTGTTTTTTTAAGGAAAAAGTGGTATACTTAATAATATAAATTTGGGGAGGAGGATGTGCATGACAAAAGAAATCAAAAAAGAAGTACTTAGAATGGGCGTCGGGATTGCATTGGCAGGGGTCATTTTGTGCCTTGTACTGTTTGTGTTACGGCAACGGTACTTATCCGTGTTTTTGGGAACCCTGACCGGTTGCCTGACCGCCTGGATTTATTTTGTTATTTTAGGGTTTGCGGTGGAGCACCCGGAGCAAAAGGCAAGATTTTTCATTTTGTACATCCTTCGGTTCGGACTCATTGCCCTGTTTGCCTACTGGGTTTTGGTTTACAGACAGGTGGACCCCTTCGCTGCATTGATTCCGCTGGTATTTCCCCGTTTGGTGATTATGCTTTGGGCAGGGAGGGGTAAAGTATGAATGTTTCTATTACAGGACCTAAAATTATTTTTTCCTTACCCTTTGGAATCCGCATTACAGAAACTGTGGTCAACACCTGGGCGGCAATGGCAATTATTACATTGCTTTGTATCTGGCTGACCCGGAATATGAAGGTGAGAAACCCGGGAAGACGGCAGCTGGCAGCAGAAAAGATTTATCTGATGCTGACAGGACTTGTGAAGGGTACCATGGGCAGGGAAAACACCTTTTTTGTCACTTATATCGGTGCATTGTTTGCCATGTCTATGATAGGGAGTCTTCTCTCTTTGCTGGGACTTCGTCCCCCTACGGCGGATTTGAGTGTCACCCTTGCCTTTGCCTTGGTGAGTTTTGTGATTACCCAAACGGTAAAAATCAAAAGTCACGGATTTGGCGGCTTTTTAAAATCCTTTACCGAGCCTGTGGCGGTGATTACCCCCTTAAATTTAATCAGCGAGGTGGCAACCCCCATTTCCATGGCGTTTCGTCATTTTGGAAACATTGCATCGGGGCTGGTCATTTCCTCTTTGGTTTACGGAGCACTGATTGGGGCATCCAACGCATTGCTTGGTTGGATTCCCAATTCCTTCATTGCCTCCGTTCCTTGGCTTGCGGCAGGGCTTCCTGCGGTTTTGTCGATTTATTTTGATGTATTTACTTCGTTTTTACAGGCGTATATTATCTGTATGCTGACCATGGTGTTTGCAGCAGATTCTGAATAACAAAACAAAAAAGAAAGGTTGGAAAACAATATGGAACGCGCAATTATTTTAGCTGCATCAGCAGTAGGAGCAGGTCTTGCAATGATCGCCGGTATCGGCCCCGGTATCGGTCAGGGGTTTGCAGCAGGAAAGGCGGCAGAGGCAGTAGGCCGTCAGCCTGAAGCAAAAAGTGAAATTAGCAGCACTATGCTGCTGGGTTGTGCAGTTGCGGAATCTACCGGTATTTACGGTCTGGTTGTTGCACTGATTTTGCTGTTTATGAATCCTTTTATCAATATGCTGTAAGGAGGACTCAATGGAATCTTTGGGATTTGTGTCCATTGATGTTTGGACCATTATTTTTACCTGGATTAACCTTGGTATTTTGTCGGTGATCCTCAAGAAGCTTTTGTTAAAGCCGGTCAAGAATATTTTAGACCAGCGGGAAAGTGAGGTAGAGGAGCTGTATTCTTCTGCCGAAACCGCAAAACAGGAAGCGGAAGACTACCGTGAACAGTATAAGACCAAAATGGCAGAGGCAGGGAAAGATGCGGCGGAGCTTTTGCATCATGCAGAGCAGTCGGCGCTGAAAAAAGAATCTGCCATTCTTTCCGAAGCCCGTGAAAAGGCGGGAAGAATGCTTCGTGACGGTCAGGAGGCTGCTCGTCTTGAACAGGAAAAACAAAGACGGCAAAATCGGGAGCAGATGGCAGATCTGGCTGTGTTGGCAGCGGAACAGATTCTGCATCGTGAGTTAAACGAAAAGGACTACGAAGCCCTGGTACTAAAAACCATCGACGAGTTAGGTGATGCATCATGACGGGGGCGGGGTATGCAAAAGCATTGTATGAGCTGTCAGGTGAGCAGGAAGAACAAAATATCGCAGCGGTTGGAACCTTGTTAAAAGAGCATCCCGAATACAGAAGGATGCTTGATTGCGGTGTTCTTTCTGCCAAAGAAGGGGACGAGCTGATTGCAGAAGCCTTCGGGGATACCTTAACCTCCGCAGTGCTTAAAATGATGGCAAGAAAACGGCAGTTGTATCTGTGGGAGGACTTTGCAGCAGAGATGCAAGTGTTATTGGATGCCCACCGTAATATTTTGCGTGCAAAAGTAGTGACGGCGGTTCCTTTGTCCGATTCCTTGCAGCAACGCTTAATCGATGCGTTGGAAAAGCGGACGGGGAAAACCGTAAAGCTTGAGATTACGGAAGACAAGTCTGTCCTTGGGGGAATCAGTATTCAGGCAGAGGGACTTTATTGGGACGGAACCTTAAGAGAACAGCTTTTAAAGATGCAAACTGCTTTGAAAGGAGAAATTCGATGAAACAGGATACAGGAGCGATTCTTCGGGAACAGCTTGCCAGATTTTCCGGTAAAGTAAGCCCCAAAGAAACCGGCTATGTGCTGGAGGTAGGGGACGGCATTGCAAGAGCAGGCGGTTTGGAAGACTGTATGTTAAATGAGCTGGTGGAATTTGAAGACGGGACAAAAGCCTTGGCGATGAACCTGGAAGAGCATTTTGTCAGTCTTGTTATATTAGGAAGTGACAGCGCGGTTTTTGAAGGTCAGCGTGTGAGCAGAACAGGCCGTGTTGTGGAAGTTGGCGTGGGAAACGGTCTTTTGGGCCGTGTGGTAGATGCCTTGGGAAACCCCGCTGACGGCAAGGGAGAAATTACCTATCAGGAACATCTTCCTCTGGAATCACCCGCACCCGGTATTTTGGACAGACGGGCCGTAAACCGACCCTTGCAAACGGGAATCAAAGCGGTGGATTCTATGATTCCCATCGGAAAAGGGCAGCGTGAATTGATTATCGGTGACCGTCAGACAGGAAAAACCACCCTTGCCATTGATACCATTCTCAATCAGAAGGGCAAGGATGTAATTTGTATTTATGTTGCCATCGGGCAGAAAAATTCTTATGTTTCCCGAATGGTCAGCAAATTGGAAGAACAAGGGGCGATGGACTACTCTATTGTAGTAGCTGCCACCGCTTCTCACCCTGCGGCATTGCAGTATCTTGCACCTTATGCGGGATGTGCCATGGGGGAATATTTTATGAGACAGGGCAAGGATGTTTTAATCGTGTATGACGATTTGTCCCGTCACGCGGTTGCGTATCGTGAACTATCTTTGCTCATTCGCCGTCCTCCGGGACGAGAGGCGTATCCCGGGGATGTATTTTATCTCCATTCCCGTTTGTTGGAGCGGGCGGCACAGTTGTCAGATGAGTTGGGAGGCGGGTCATTGACCGCACTTCCCATTATCGAAACCCAAGGGGGAGATGTATCTGCCTATATTCCTACTAATGTCATTTCTATTACGGACGGGCAGATTTTCTTGGAAACAGAGCTGTTCCACAGCGGTGTGGTTCCGGCGGTCAACCCCGGGATTTCTGTGTCCCGTGTAGGGGGTTCGGCACAGGTTCCTGCTATGAAGAAGGTAGCGGGAAGTTTGAAATTACTCTATGCCCAGTATCTGGATTTGAAATCCTTTGCCAAGTTCGGTTCGGAACTGGATGCGGATACCAAACGCCGTCTGGCACAGGGAGAACGGATTGTAGAAGTGTTAAAACAACCCGAAGGTCATCCTATATCGGTAGAACAGCAGATTTTGATTTTATACGGCGCAGTTCATGACCTTCTTCGGGACATTCCCCTGGAACGGATTGGGGCATTTGAACAAAGCTTGTTTGATTCCTGCTCGGATTGCGAAGTGATGCAGGAAATCGCCAAAACAGGCAAGCTGGCAGATGAAAATAAATTGAAAGAATTGATTGAAACTCATGTTCAGAAGTTTGTGCAGGAGGAATCATGGAAAACAGAAATGCCATCAAAAACAGAATGAAAACCATAGAAGAAACCAAGCAGATGGCGTCTGTCATGGAGCTGTCTGCATCTGCCGCCATTCATCGGGCACAAAGAGAGGTCAAAGAATGTGAACCCGTCTTTGTTGCCACCGAAGAACAAAAGGAAATGTTTGGTTTCCCGCCCTTTACCGCTCACAACGGCGGAGAAACATGGGTGGTGGTTGCCGGGGGTGACCGTGGTTTGGCAGGAGGATATTATGTTCGGTTGTTTGAACAGGTAGAAAAAGAACATAAAATCTATGCCCTTGGGAAAAAGACGGCAGAATTTGCCTCCTCCCGCGGTTTTTCTTTGGTCAATCAGGAAATTTGCCGTTTGAGAGATTGTGGTCATCTGGCAAATGATTTATCCGAAGGATTTTTAAAAGGAACCATTGGAGAAATTTTCTTGGTTACTCCTACCATGTCAGGAGAAGCCAAGTGGAAAAAGCTCCTTCCTTTGGAAGAAACAACGGGTCAGGTGATGTATGACCCCTCTGCCTCTATGGCAGCAGAACGCTTTGTTTCCTTTTATCTGGCGGCACAGTTGGAGTTCGGCATCCGTCAGGCGGCAATGTGCGAGTTTGCGGCTCGTCGTGAGGCAATGGGAGCGGCGGCGAACAACGCAGAAGAAATGTTAGAACAGCTGACTCTTTCGTATCATGCGGCACGGCAGGCTGCCATTACCCGTGAACTGGTAGAAATTGTTGCGGGTGCGGAAGAATTGTAAACCATTAGTGGAATGAGGAATGAAAATGAATCGAAAAGGAACTGTCATTCAGGTCTTGGGACCTGTACTGGATATTCGGTTTGAGGAGGGGTTACCGCCCCTGCGAAATGCGGTGAAGATAGGGGATGTGATTGCAGAGGTGGCAAAGCATGTAGGGGAGGACACTGCCCGTTGCGTTGCCATGAATGCCACCGACGGTCTGGTTCGTGGTATGGAAGCGGAGGATACAGGCACAGGGATTACCGTTCCTGTTGGAAAGGATACCTTGGGCAGAATGTTTAATCTCTTCGGTCAGCCCATCGACCATCAGCCTCCTGTTGAGGGAGAGCATTGGTGTATTCACAGAGACCCTCCCTCCTTTGAAGAACAAAGTACGGGAATGGAACTGTTGGAAACAGGAATTAAAGTCGTTGACCTTCTTTGCCCCTACATCAAAGGGGGTAAAATCGGTTTGTTCGGCGGTGCCGGTGTGGGAAAAACGGTGCTGATTATGGAGCTGATTCATAATGTTGCCAAACAGCACGGAGGACTTTCTGTGTTCGGCGGTGTGGGAGAGAGAACCCGCGAAGGAAACGATTTATATAACGAAATGAAG